>JBDKTH010000216.1:0-5340 GCA_039680305.1 Thermoguttaceae bacterium
TTGTTGCCCGCCGTCCAGGCCGCCCGGGAGGCCGCGAGGCGAGGGCAATGCAGCAACAATATCAAGCAAATTGGTATCGCGCTGCACAACTACCACAGCGCCCACAACTGCTTCCCGCCGGGCGGACTGGACTATGGCTGGGCGTCGACCTCGGGAGGCCCCGGCGAGCCGGCCAACAAGCTCGTCAAGAACCTCAACGGGCTAGTGTTGCTCCTCGCCTTCCTCGAACAGCAACCGCTCTATAACAAGTACGACTTCAAACAGTGTGCCTCGTTGGCCGGGTTGGCCGGCCAGACGCAGTCGAACATCATTTCCAGCCAGCGTTCCCCTGCAGGCGACCCGGTGACTAGCGGCAATGCGGCCGTCATCTCGCAGAAGCTCGCCGTGTTTATGTGCCCCTCCGACCCCAACGATCCGCTCCTGCCCGATGGAAGCGCCTATGGGATCAAAAACAGCAGCGGCTATCGGGCGGTCAAGACCAACTACGATTTCAGCGGGCTGACCAGCGACATCAACAACTACAACGACTGGTCTCAACTCAGCGCGACCTCACGACGCATGTTTGGCGAGAACAGCAATACGACCATCGCCAATGTCCTCGACGGCACCAGCAACACCGTGGCCGTGGTCGAAACCCTGCACTGGGTCGCCAATGGACACTGCCCGGGGTGGGGCATGCGCGGTTGGGTGATGACCGGCATCGATCTGGGGCAAGGCATCAACGTCTTCAGCATCCCCTCGACGTGGACATGGGTCAGCCCCCTGACGACGATTCCAGGACGACTCCGAACCTGGGGCATGGCGGGCAGTCTCCATCCGGGCGGATGCCAGGTGTGCCTCGGCGATGGCTCCACCCGCTTCCTCGCCGAAACCACCGACACGACCGTCCTGGGCCGGATCTCCACGATGGCTGGCGGCGAAGCCCAACCCGTTCCCTGATCGGCAATGCCGCGTGCAAGCCTCGCTCTCACGTCACTCACCTATGGAGAGGAAGAAATCGGCTATGCGCATCCATGCAACGATCGTCCTGCTTAACATCCTGGCGTTGGGCATTGCCGCGGGGTGTCGCCGCGACAGTCGCTACGACTCGCTGCCGGAACTGTTACCGGTCGGAGGGAAAGTCACCCTCGATGGCAAGCCGTTACCCCGGGCAACGCTTACCTTCACCCCTGTCGGCACGACCCGGGGCCAGATCTCCTATGGCGTCACCGACGAGAATGGCCAGTATGAAGCGATGCTCGACAATGATCACAAGGGGTTGCCCGTCGGCGAGTTCAAGGTGCTGTGCAACAAGTGGGTGATGCCCAACGGCTCGGACTTCCCCGCCGACAGCAAGGTCCCGCCGGGCGAGGCCGGCGCCAAAGAGTTGCTGCCTCCGCGGTACTCGCAGGAAGGTCTATCGCAACTCAAGGCTACGGTCCCGGCCGGCGGTGGCACGATCGACTTCCCCTTGAAGTCCGGCCGCCGGTAGGCGCCTCGTGGTGTCGAAAAGGACGTTCCGTACCAACGCTTCTCACGACGCCGTGTCGCGTCGCTTGAGGAGAGCCACGTCGCCTTGGCGCAAGACGTCGAGGTGCTCGGCGATCTTCTCGGGTGGCCAATCCCGCCACCGGATCCGCCAGCAGGAGAGCGATCGTATCGTCGTCAAATCGTTTTCGAATCACTCGGGCTGGCAGTCAATGCGGGATAATCTCTTCGAGCCGTTGCCAGCAATACCACTGCATGCGAGGCAGATGGAAGGGGCCTTTCCACGGTCAACTGCCAAGCCGGGAGCGTGGCGATGATCGTCTCGTTGTGCGGCCACCAGAACTTCATGTCGTGCCAGTACTCGGTCGGCGAGCGGCCCAGCGTCAGAACCGGTTTTCACGACACCACCACTATGACGTTAACTTCCGGCGAGGTCAGAGTATCGTTCCGCCATTGCTGGAGAAGACTCGACCTGGCGGCGGCACCGCGGAGCCATCACCCCTCCTGGTACGTATCAGGCCGGTCGCCGTCGGCATCTTCCTCGCTACTCTCCGGACATTGCGACCGGTCGGGCATCAATCGACCGACTTCTGGAACTCCCGGGCAAATTCCAGGAGAAGATCCGCCGTCTCGCGAGCCTCCTGTTCATCCATCCGGCTGATCGTCTCGCGAATCAGGCCGTCCTGAAGCAGTCGGGCCACCAACGGTTCCGCTTGGGCGCGAAGCGGCAAGGGCCAGGCATTGGCATCAATCATCGCCGTCCAGAAAACGTTCGCAGCCCACGCCAGCCGTTCCTTGATCGGACCATCACCTTCGAGAATGTTGATCACCTTTCGCATTGAATCCGCCCTCTTTATCCCCCCTTGCCCCCCAGTGATTCCCTACACGGTTTGTCTATTCTGCGTTTTGTGCCGGCCGTTGTCTGTCCGGTAGCGGACACAAACCGCGTGTATACCAGTTACGTGGTATCATGGAATTCCGGAGGATTTTGAGGGGCAGGGGCGAGGGAAGGGACATGGCGCACTCACGGTTGAGAAACCGGCTTCTCGAAAACCTCCCAAGAGCCGATTGCGAACGGCTCCTTGGGCAGATGGAACTGATCAAAACACCCGTGGGGACCGTAATCTGCGAGGCGGGAGAAGCACCAAAGCACGTCTATTTCCCAGCTTCGGGCGTCATCTCGGCGCTCGTCATCCTCGAAGAGGGAGCGACGGTCGAGGCGCTCACGATCGGCAATGAAGGGCTGGCCGGAGTCTTCGCGGCGGTCAAGGGTTCGGTTAGCCAGTATCGGATGGTCCAGCGGATCGCGGATGAGAGCTACCGCATTCCCGCGGCGGCCTTTGAGAAAGCCGTGCGAGAAATCGGAAGCCTGGGGTGGCTGTTGGAACGCTATTTGTTAACCCTCCTGCAAAGTGCCGCTCAGAACGCCGCCTGCCACTCGCATCATACGGTCGAGGAGCGGTTGTGCCGCTGGCTGCTGGAAACGAGCGATCGCCTCGGGAACGATGACTTCGAAATCACGCAAGAACTCCTCGGCGAAATGCTCGGCGTTCGCCGCCAGAGCGTGAACCTGGTCGCCCGGCGGCTCCAACAGGCCGGACACATCGACTATCAGCGCGGCCGACTGGCCATCCTCGATCGCACCGCCTTGGAACACGCGGCCTGCGAGTGCCACCGGGTTACCCGGGAGATGTACGCCCGCTTGATGGGCTTCGCCCAGCATGCCACCTCGGGAAATCCGCCGAGACCGCAGAAACCAACATAACCAGCAAGTCTTCCACATACCGCCCCCCTTCCCACGACTACCGCCCTTCCCTACTCCACCGTTACTGACACCACCTTTCCTCCAACGCTAACGCGGTGCCCCCCCTGCTCCACCAGCCGCGTCGTGAAGACAATCTCGCGGCTCATTCGTGCACAGGCCCGGGCCCAGAACAACTGGGTGTCGACCACCTTGCCGTCGACCGCCAGCGGGATCCGGCTACCGTCGATCGACGTGTTGGCGATCATCGCGGTCACGGTAAACGGCTCGTCGGCTCGGACACGCTCCTTGGAGACGCGCAGGTGGGTGCACTCAAACGGGCTCTCGATGTTCCAGCCCCCCACTTCCAGCGCGGGCGTGGCCGTGCCCAGATCGTCCGTGGCAAATCGGGCGGTGAGCTGGCGAGACTCGCCGGGCAAGAGGCTGAAGTAGTTGTCGTCCCACAGGACGGGCAGCACCTCGTCGCCATAGGGGCCCCGGGTCACGGCCAGATGGACCAGGAATGCCAGCCGATCGGTCGGGTTGGTGAGCTTGACGTGGGCCACGCACTCCGTGCCCTTGCGTTCGACCTCCCACGCAGCGTTCAGCCGCACCGGCGGCAGGTCTTCGAGCCGGGACAGGTCGGCGGAGCCGTTAGGGGTGAGCCAATAGAAGTTGTCGGAGACAAGCTTGTCGTGAGCGTCCTTTAGTTCCAGCTTCACGAAGCAGACGGGGCCAAGATCGGACAGCGTCGGGACGCGGAAGATCTCCCGATAGACATTCGCAGGCATCTCGACCTGGGCGGTGTTCTCCCAGCGTTTCTTCATGGCGAAGTCAAACACCTTGGCCGTGACGTTCAGGCCCCCTTTCGGGACCAGATGATGGTTGACCACGATCACCGTGGAATCGATCGGCGTTAGCTGCACGTGCAGCGGCTCGCAGGCTTTCTTGATGTAGTAGTAGCTGACCATCGGCTTCAAGTACCAGTCGTAGATCTGCCACTGCACGCTGGGCCAGCAGGCGTTCACCTTCCACTCGGAAAAACCGCTGGTGACGTCCCACATCCGATGGTTGGCCGCCTCGTACATCGCCCGATGCTGGTCGGCCGTGAGCAGGTGTCCTTTCCAGCAGTAGTCGGCCACGCTGCGAGGCTGCCCAAAGATCCGTCGCAAGGTGTCGTCATAGGGCTTGTAGTAGGCATTGGCGCCGTGATGGGCCCAGGCGTCGGTCAGGGGATAGCGGGCACTGGACGGCAGGGCGGTTTCCAGGTCGGGCAGGAAGCGACGCAGGCTATCGATCGGCGGCAGCGAGGCCGAGCCGCTTTCCATCATGAACATCCAGTTGCGATTCTCGCGCACCCAGCGATAGAACTGCGATGGCTCGACCAAGCCGTACGACTTCGGCGGATAGTCGTTCATGCCCACCGGCGTATCGGGCTTGATCCAGGCCGGCACATCCTTGCGGTAGTCGGGAAACGAGCCCGAGGGGATGAACAGCCGCGTGCCGTCGTGCGCAAGAATCTCCTTGCGCCATCGCAGGTAGACGTCTTCCCGCGTCTCGCCTTCGTCCATCGCCATGTAGAGCACAAGGCTCGGATGGTTGCGATACCGCTTGATGATGTCGACGGTCCCACGGGCCAAGAGTTCCAGGTCGACGGGATAGCCCGAGCCGGGCGTCATCCAGTAACACCCGTAAAAGCAGTTGCCGAACATCAGCCCCAAACGGTCGCAGAGGTCGAGGAATTCGTCGGGCGGGTTGGGGATGTCCTCGAAGTAGAGGAGGTTCAGGTTGGCCTCGGCCAGATAGCGGAGTTCGGCTTCCATGCGTTTGGCGTCCCAGTCGAAGAGGATTTCCGGCTGGATGTAGCCGCCGCGGCAGAAGATCTTCTGGCCGTTGACGTGCAGGCGCAGCCCGTGGGCTCCGTCCAGCTCGTACAACTCCTTGGTCACCTGCCGGATCCCGAAGGTCGCGCGTTTTTCGCTAGCCGCCTGTGCGCCGCCGTGAAACCGCAGCGTCAGGTGGTAAAGGTTCTGCGGTCCGTAGTTCCTCGGCCACCAGAGGCGGGGCTCCCTGACCCTCAGCGCCGCGTGCTGCTCGGGCAGGAACGTCACGTGTTTGGTCTCGCCTGGTTC
>JBDKTH010000958.1:0-3298 GCA_039680305.1 Thermoguttaceae bacterium
TGCGGGGCAAGGGCCTTTTTCAGGAGTCCGAGTTGTTGCTCGAGCGCGTCGATCGTATCGGCCACATGGTCGACTTCGCCCGATTCGGTGGTCTTCTCAATGCGACGGGCGAGGGCCGTCGCGTCGGCGGCGCCGAGGTAGACGAGGGTGCCTTTGAGCCGATGGGCCGCATGGCCGGTGTCCACCGGGTTTCCGGTGGCCAAAGACGTGCGCATGCGTTCGAGGAGCGGATCGGCCTCGTCAAAGAAACACCCGACCATCTGCTGGAACATGTCGTACTTGTCGAAGCATCGGCGGACGCCCTCTTCGAGGTCGAAGACGGACGAGGAGAGTGGAGGGCCCGGTTCCCCGGCGGGCTCAGTCGCGGCAGGCGTCGCGTCGATCTCGGAGGAGGGAGGACGAGTCGTTTCCTCGATCGTCGATGTTGGTGCCGTCGATACCCGAGGCGTTCCGGCGATTCGTTCGATCAGCTGGATCAACTGCAGGCCATCGATCGGCTTGCTCAGATAGGCATCCATGCCGGCCGCCAGGCAACGTTCCTCGTCGCCCTTCAGGGCATGAGCCGTCATGGCGACAATGGGCAGTTTCGCTTTGTCGGGGTCGGGCAGTGCCCGGACCGCCGCCGTGGCCTGAAAGCCGTCGAGGACCGGCATCTGAACATCCATCAGGACGAGGTGGAAATCCTGCTGCTGGATCCGTTCGAGGGCTTCTTGGCCATTCTTGGCGATCTCCACCTGGTGGCCACGCTTGCTGAGAAGGTGAACCACCAGTTTCTGGTTGGCGGGGGTGTCTTCCGCCAGCAACACTTGCAGCGGCTGGGCGTCAGGCCCGTCGATGCGGACGATCGACTCGGGCAGCTCGGCGTGCGCGACAGCCCCCAGCGCTCGGGCCACGGCCATGAAGAGGTCCGACTCGGCGACCGGCTTTTCCAGACAGATTACCCCGAGGTCCTGGCAGCGAGGGGCCAACTCCTGGCGATCCGCCGAGGAGAGCATGAGAATCATCGGGCCGGCCAGCCGAGTATCGTTCTTGAGCCACTCGGCCAGCGTCAGCCCGTCAATGGCCGGCAGTCGGGCATCGGCCAACACGAGGCGGAACTTCCGACCAGCCGAGACTGCGGTATGGATCCTGGCCAAGGCCGACGGCACGTCGCCGGCCGCTTCGGCCTTCATCGACCACGCGGTCAGGGTCTGCTCGAGGACTCGGCGAATCGAGGGGTTCTGGGCAACCACGAGGACGGGGACATCCCGGAACGCACTGCGGTCGACGCCCACGGTCTCCATGTCCTGCTGGGGCGACGGTTGAATCCTCAGCCGTACGTTAAAGGAGAAGGTGCTTCCCCGGCCGAGTTGGCTTTCGACCTGGATCCGTCCGCCCATCAGGTGGACGAGATTCGCCGTGATCGTGAGCCCCAGGCCCGAGCCGCCGAAATGCCGGGTGGTTGAGGCGTCGGCCTGCGTGAACGGGGCGAAGATGCGCTGCTGGTCTTCCGTGGAAATGCCGATCCCCGTGTCGCGCACCGCGAATCGCAGTTCCACGTCTTGACCATCCTGGGCCTCGACGCCGACCCGGACCACCACCTCGCCTTTGGACGTGAACTTGATGGCGTTCCCGACAAGATTCGTGAGGACTTGCCGCAGGCGGAGCGGGTCGCCGACCAGGTGATCGGGGACCTCGCTGGGCACGTCGCAGACCAGTTCCAGCCCCTTTTCCCCGGCGCGCACGCCGAGCGGCTTGACCACTTGCTCGATGGTACGGCGGAGGCCGAAGGGGGAGGCATCTAGCTCAAACCGTCCGGCCTCGATCCGCGAAAGGTCGAGGATCTGGTTGAGCAGTTCCAGGAGTCCATCGGCCGACTCCTTGGCCGTCTGCAGATAGTCGCGCAAGACGGGACTGGCGGCCTCGGCGAGCGCCAGACTGGTCATCCCCAGGATGGCGTTCATCGGTGTGCGCAGTTCATGGCTCATGTTGGCGAGGAACTGGCTCTTGGCCACATTGGCGGCTTCGGCGGCCTGTTTGGCCTGGGCCAGCGACTCTTCGGCCCACTTCCGCTCGTCGATGTCGGTCGTCGTTCCGTACCAGCGGAGGTTCCGCCCCTGGTCGTCGCGCAAGGGCGAGGCCTTGCTGAGTTGCCACCGCCACTGGCCGTCATGGCAACGAACACGAAACTCGCAGGAGTAGTCCTGACCGCTTTGCACGCTGCGATTCCAGGTGTCCAGCATCCGCTCGACGTCGTCGGGATGGATCGTTCTTACCCATCCGCCATCGACCGATTCCGTGAGCGTCATGCCGGTGTATTCCAGCCATTGACGGCTGAAGAACTGGCGACGACCGTCCGACTCCGCGGTCCAGACCATCTGCGGGATGCTCTCGAGAAGCTGCGTCTTCTCGCGTTCCGCATCGCGCAACGTCTCGCGCAGGCGAATGCTCTCCAGCACCAACGAGCACTGCGTGGCCAGCCAACCGAGAATCTGAGCCTGCTGGGGGCTCCACTGGCGAGGCTCGGCGGCGTAGGCCTCCAGCGTGCCGACCGCACGTTCTTGAAAGCGTACGGGAGCCGACAGGACCGAGCGGAACAGCTGGCCATCGGGCGGCTGCGGGATCACGAGATCGGGGCGCAGCGCGATGTCCTCCAGTTGCCCCGTCTGATTCCGCTCCATGACCAGGGAGGCAAGCGCCGCTTGCGCCGGGAGCCCGTCGGGACACAGCCCGTCGCCCCCCAGCCCATGGTGTGCCCGGACCAGGTAGCGGCCCTCGCGGTATTCCAGAAGCATGGCCGCCTGAGCGGCATTGCCCAACAACTTCGGCACCGCAGCGCAGCACTCGGCCCACAGCTGCTCTTCGGACACCATGAAACTGCTCAGCTGCAAGAGCATCTGGAGCGTTCTCTCGCGCTCGGCCAGTTCGGTGTTGAGGGTCTGGAGTTCCTCGGCCTGCTGCCCCAATTCTTCGGCCTGCCCCTGCAACTCCTCGTTCTGGCGGGCGATTTCCTCTTCGTGGGCCGTCAACTCCTCATTGCTGGCCTCCAGTTCGGCGTTGGCGGTGGTCAGCGATTGATTGGCCTCGACCAGGCGCTGGCGGTAGCGAAGCACGGCATCCAGAACCCAGGCCGGCACGACGACTTCGCCGAGTTGCACGAGAAAGAAAAGGATCTCCTCGTGATGGTGGCCAAAGTAGTCTTCCGGCAAGACCCCGAAAATCTTGTAGGTCGCCGAGACGGCATAGCAGGCGGCCATGGCCCAGAGCAACCGGCGGTTCCGATGCCACAAGGCGATCAAGAGCGGCACGGCGTAGGCCA
>JBDKTH010001010.1:0-2006 GCA_039680305.1 Thermoguttaceae bacterium
AGTGGATGTCGGGCATCGCCAGGCTGGCCCCTTGGATGCCCGGCAAAAAGGCGACGTTGGCGACCTGCTCGGGCGCCTGGTCGGCGCGGATCTGCTGGATCAACCGGTCGTCGGCAAAGATGCGCCCTTCGACGCGCATCCCTGCCTTATAGCTCTTCGGGATCCGCCAGGTGCACTCGTCGATCTGTTCCAGCGGACCGTGGTAACCTTGTTTGGCCATTGAAGTGAATCCTCTTGGTTCTACTGCGCAGGGGCTGTAAGTGCCAACTGCGAGCACAGCTTATTTATTGATCCTCAGGTTGATAAAGCCTTGACATACGACGTCCCCACTGGGCTCGCCCCAGTGGAACGCAGGATTGACGCACTACCAGCCACGCCCTGTCTTCCTTCCGCCCCCGCCGGGCTTGTCCCGGTGGAGCGACGGATTGGCTCACTCTCGCGGCCGCCTAGGCAATCCCTCGCTCCACTGGGACGAGCCCAGTGGGGACGGGCGGCTTCACGTTTCTCGGGAGTAGTCCACCCAATCCTGCGTTCCGCCGGGGCAAGCCCGGCGGGGAAGACCCCGGACATTGACAACCCGAGGATCAACAGCCGGCGGGCTTACCCGCCGGCTAAACGAGGGCATGCCACTTTTACGTCTGCGGGGCGACACGCCCCGACTCTGACGGCTATCAAATATCCACAATCACTTCCGCCAACCAGCCGCCGTCGTCGCGCTCGACCTTCAGGCCATGGTAAGTGATTGCCTTGACCTCCTTGTCCAACGCGTGCCGCTTGCGGTCGATCGACTCGCCGCGGGCTGTGGCCGTCAGGCCGTCGTCGTTCAGATGCACGTGAAACTGATTGAACACCAGGCGCCGGGTGTCGCAGGTGTAGAGCAACTCCGCCAGCCAGTCGAAGAGCAGGTCATCGTAGCGTGTGCCGCTCAGGCAGAACTCCACCTGCTGGACAGGCCGGATCGACTCCGGGTTCGCCACGATCACGGAAAACAAGGCCCGGGCCGCATCCTCAAACAGACGGTCGAGCTCCGCCGCCCTTGCCCGCAATCCAATATCCGCCGTATGCTCAAAGGTCTCATACATCGCTGTCACCCCGAATCCGTCGGGTCCTCCCCAATCGTGACCACGGTCCGGCCGAGCGACCGTCCGGCGAGCATCTTGTCGATTTCTCCCGGCAGCTCGGCCAGCGACACGAAATGGGCGATCGCCGCCAGGCTGTTGAGCTTCCACTCGTCGGCCAGCCGGTCCCAGAGCTCGTTCCGCTCCGCCGCGGGGCACCAGGCCGCATCGATCCCCGCCAAAGTCACGCCGCGAAGGATGAACGGATACACCGTGAGCGAAAGCTGATTGCCGCCGGTCAACCCACAGGCGGCCACGCAGCCGCCGTGCTGGGTCGAGCGCAAGACGGTGCTCAGCACGTTGCCTCCGACCACGTCGACCGCTCCGGCCCAACGGCCCGACAACAACGGCTTGTCGCTGGCGTCGTCGACCGCCTCGCGGCCGAGGACTTCTCGGGCCCCGAGCTTCAGGAGGTACTCGTGGGCCTCGGGTTTGCCCGTGATGGCCACCACGTCGTAACCCAGCTTGGCCAACAACGCGACCGCCACGCTCCCCACGCCGCCGCTGGCCCCGGTGACCACCACGTCGCCGCTATCCGGGGTCACGTCATGGCGTTCCAAAGCGTCGACGCACATCGCGGCCGTCAGCCCGGCGGTCCCCAGGATCATGCTTTCGCGCAGGCTCAACCCATAGGGTAGCGGCACGACCCAGTCTTGCGGCACGCGCACGTACTCGGCATACCCGCCCCAGCGATTGCTGCCCATGTCGAAGCCGGTGACGATCACCGGGTCATCCGCGACGAACTCATACACGCCGCTGGCCGCCACCGTTCCTGCCGCATCCACGCCGGGAACGGCAGGAAACACCTTGTTGACCCCCGCATGCCCGGTCGCCGCCAAGGCAACCTTGTAGTTCAGCGACGAGTAGGCCACGCGAACCAGCACGTCC
>JBDKTH010000611.1:0-23538 GCA_039680305.1 Thermoguttaceae bacterium
CACCGCTGCAACGTGTCGAAGGACTCCTCCATGACCGCTTGCTGGGCGCGGATCCAGGGATTCGACGAAAAGGCATTTCCGTTACTCATGATCAGACCTTCACGAAAAGGAGGGCGGGGAATAGGGCGGTACACACGCGCCACGAGCGTTCGGGCGACCCGCATGCGGAAACAGCCTGCTGCGCTGGGTCGCGGCACCCGGCGTGCCGGCTCGTTTGACGGGCTACTCGTCATCGTCCGTGGAGGAGGCCTCGTGACGGCGTTTCTCTTTGCGCCGTTGGTGCTTCTCTTCCCGGGTTTGGCCGTTGTGCTCGTGGAGTTTTTCCAGCGACCTTAATCGGGCGTCGATCCCGTCCAACTGGGTGGCGATCTCCTCGACCCCTTCGACGACCCGGCTTTCCAGGTGCCGCAAGGAGAGCATCAACTGGTCGATGTCCTGCCGGCTGGCCCCCTGGAACTCATGCTGCAACTGGCCGAGGAAGTCGCTCCACTGCTTGCGTGCCTGGACGGTGAACGACGTCCACTGCTTTACGGCCTCGAGGAATTCGGGCTTGCGCATCAGTTCTTGGAAGCAGTCGCCCCACGCGCCCAATTGCGCGGAGCGGAGTTGGCGAAACGCCTCCGGCGGCGTCTGCTGCGGCGAGAAGGCCGGCATCGTCTGCGACATCTTGCTGGCCAGATCGAACCATAGTTCCATCATCTGGCTGACACTCTTGGGCCCAAACCCGAAGTCGGCGTCCATCTCCGCTCTCCTTATCGTCTTGGTGGTCCCCGGCGGCCATCGGCGTTGGATGGCTCGTCCCCGTCGGGGCTGATCGGTGACCGGCCGTCCCCGGTCGGGCGCGACCGGGGACGTTCTTGAGGCCGGTTGTCCTTGACATGTTTTGTCGTTGTCGGCCGCGTGGGCTCACATCCGTTGCACGGCCATGGCCACCGCTTCGCCACCGCCGATGCACAGCGAGGCGATGCCCGTCCGCTGGCCTCGCTGCTTCAACGCGTTAAGCAGCGTCACCAGGATGCGCGCCCCACTGGCCCCGATCGGATGACCAAGGGCCACGGCGCCGCCGTGGACATTCATCTTCTCGTGCGGCACGCCGAGTTGTTTCATGACCGCCATCGGGACCACGGAAAACGCCTCGTTGACCTCGAACAGGTCGACGTCGGCCACGGACCAGCCGAGCTTCTTCATCAGTTTGTCAACGGCGTTGACCGGGGCCAAGGTAAACCATTCCGGCTCGCGCGAGGCCGTGGAGTAGCCGAGGACTTTCGCCTGGGGCGTCACGCCGAGCGTCTGGAGCTTCTCCGGGGAGAGGACAATGATGGCGGCTGCAGCGTCGTCGATACTCGACGCGTTCCCCGCCGTGACCGTGCCTTCCTTGCCGAAGGCCGGTTTCAACTGGCGGAATTTCTCCTCGTTGAAGCGTCCGGGTTCCTCGTCTTTGTCGACGACGACGGTTCCCTTGCGGTCCTTGATCTCGACGGGCGTGATCTCCTGGGCAAACACGCCCTCGGCCTGGGCCTGCAGGGCCCGCTTGTAGCTGGCGATCGCATAGTCGTCCTGGGCCTCGCGGGAGAATTGCTCCTGGAGGGCGCAGGAATCGCCGCAAAGGCCCATGTGGATGTTGTTATAGACGTCCCACAGGCCGTCGTGGACCATCGAGTCGATCAGTTCGCCATTGCCCATCCGGTAGCCGGTGCGGCCTTTAAGCAACAGGTAGGGGGCGCGGGACATGTTTTCCATGCCCCCGGCCACGACTACCTCGGCGTCACCGCACTGGATCGCCTGGGAGGCCAGCATCACGGCCTTCAGGCCGGAGCCGCAGACCTTGCTGACGGTCGTGGCCCCGACGCTTTTGGGCAGTCCGGCGGCGATCATCGCCTGACGGGCCGGGTTCTGGCCCTGGCCGGCGCTGAGCACATTGCCCAGGATGACTTCATCGACCTGGTCCCCGGAGACGCCGGCACGCTGGAGCGCCGCCTGGATGACCGTGCTCCCCAAGACGGGAGCGGGGACTTCGGTAAATGCGCCGGTAAACGCACCAATCGCTGTACGGACGCCTCCTGCCAAGAACACATCCTTAAGCATAGTAGTGCCTTTTCTAGAAACGAAGGGTTGCGGGATCAGAGTTGAATAGGATAAGGGACTTAGCGCGGAACCGGGAAGTACTCCCCAGTCCATGAGAGCGCTGCAGCCAGCACACGCGATAACGGGGCGACCATCGGCCGCTCAGGCTTCCTTCCCCATCGCGGTGGCGCGGAGCCGCTTGGCCAGTTCGGCCCACGTCTCCAGCATCCGGCTGTTGGCCTGCACGACGGCCTCGGTGTTGTTTCGCAACGCGCCCAGGGCCGTCTCCCAGATCTCCCGGGTCTTGGCCTGCGCGTCGGACGTGGAACCAGCCTGGCGTGCTTCGAAGGCGCGCTGCATCAACTCCAGTCCGGTCTTGGTGTTTTGATTCATCATCCGGACCGACTCATCGAAGTTCTTCTGCGCCATCTGGATCGAATCGCTGATGATGGCCTGGCTCTTGCTCTGCCACTCCTGGGGCGATCCCACGTCACTCAGCATGCCGGTGAACCAACGGGTGTACTCTTCCTGCATCTTGACGCCAGTACGCATGGCCGCTTCGAAGGTTTCAATGGCCTGGCCGAAGAGCTCGTTGGCCCCCACTGTGGTCGTAGACATGGCAAAAATCCTCGCTTGGGTTAGAGAGGGAAAAACGTCGGCACATTATATGGCCCGCGCGACGGCGGTCAATCGTGTCTTTTGCACTCGCAAAAGGACTGACGTCCCTGCCATACCCTCCCTATCTCTTCATTACGCGGTGCTTTAGCGATAGGTTTTGCACTCTCCGGAAAATCTTAGTGCAATCGCACATGTAGACAGGCGGTTTCGCGAGTCATCCCGACCCGATCCCAAGGGAAAGCCTTACCGGCGGCCCGGAGGGCCGTGGAGCCCCAATCCTCACGCTGCCCGAGAAGGCTCGCGAGGTCCGGAAAGACTGGCTAGCTCGCCTTCTCATCCAGGCGGCGTTCAAGGGCGGCAATCTGCCCTTTGAGCTCTTCGAGCACGCGGCGGAGGTCTTTGCCGTTGTCGATCGGATTCGAGGAAGCACCAGAAGCCATATCACCGCTAGCAGAATCCCCGGTCTTGCCAGACGCGGGTTGTGGCGGGGGAAACAAGGTCGGCGCAAAAGGCCCCATCACCATCCGCGCCCAGTCACCGCCAAGTGGCAGCGAGGCCTGCAAACCCAGGGTTTGCCGCAAATATCGATCAAACTGGCGCTGAGACTCCAGGAATGCGCGGAGCGCCTGATTGAAGTACTTGTCGACGAAGTCCCGAACCAACGGCTCATTGGCGCGGATCACCTGATGCAGGAGATCGACGGGGAAGATCGTCAGCTTCGGCGGATCATGCTCAAGAATGATTTGTGCCAGGACCTTTGCCGTGATGTCTTCGCCGGTCTTCGAGTCGGTCACGTGCACGTCGTGACCGGCGCGGATCATCCCATAGATCTCTTCGAGAGTCGCATGCCGGCTCCGCGAGCCATCGTAGTAGCGCCGGTTAGGGTATTTCCTTAGTTCAATTTGCTGGCGTGGGGGGGGAGTCTGCTCGTCCATGATGCCTTCCGCTTTTGCACAACAACGTACCCGCTTGGCAACTTCTATCTTTAGTCGATTGCCTCGGAGACGTCAAGGGGCGGGAACCTCCTCGGGGACCACCGACGGATCCCGATGGCGAAAATCACCGAGAAACAGACGTTTTCCACAGGTGGGGCAGGGGGCGGTTCTCCGGCGATCTGACGCTCGGCCCACCGGACGGGGCATAGCCCCGCCGTGTTGTGCCTCTGCAAAAAATCTGCCTTGTTCCGCATGCGGAAGTCCCTTAAGATTCAGTACGCAGATCCATCCCATCAAGAACCTTTTGCTGCGGCGAAAGAAAGGAGCGGGCAAGGCCCGGGAGAGCGAGTATGGATATTCGGGATAAAACCGCTGTCGTAACCGGCGCCGGCAGTGGCATTGGCCAGGCCGTCTCGCTGGAATTGGCAAAACGCGGAGCGAAAGCCCTGATCCTCGTCGATCGAAGCAAGGCCGTCGAGGAAACGGCGTCACAAATCAACAGTCGGGCGGGCGATCTCGTGGCCGAAGCCTATGTCGGCGACGCGACCGACGAGGGCTTCCGGCGACACGTCTTCGATGAAGTCGTGGCACAACATGGCGTGCCGACGATTTGCGTGCCGGCCGCCGGGATCACCCGCGACGCATTGTCGGTTCGCGTCGACAAGGAGACCGGCAAGGCCTCGCTCTATCCCCTGAGCGACTTCCGCCTCGTTCTGGAAGTCAACCTGATTGCTCCGATCTACTGGGCCCTCGAGATGGTCGGCCGAATTGCCGAGGATCGCCGGGCCCACGGGCTCCGCCGCTGGGAACCTGAGGAGCAGATCCAAGGGACCGTCGTCTTCATCGGCTCCGTGTCCTCGCAGGGCAACAAGGGACAAATCTCCTACGCCGCCACCAAGGCCGGCCTGGAAGGCGCGGCGGCCACGCTCATGCAAGAGGCGATCTTCCACGGCGTGCGCTGCGCGGTGATCCATCCTGGCTTCACCGACACGCCGATGGTCCGGGCGTTGGGAGAGGAGTACATCCGCGAACACGTCTTGCCGGACACCCAACTGCGACGCCTGATTCGCCCCGAGGAGATCGCCGACGCCGTCTGCTTCCTGATCAGCAATTCGGCAGTCAGCGGCCAACTGTGGGCCGACGCCGGCTGGCATCCGGCGCCCTGAGCGCGTGTTTGTCGATCTGCCGGCAGGACGGCCGGCACCGTTCTTCCGTTCGCGAACCGCCGGCGTGGGCCGGCGGTTTCTTTTTTGCGCGACCCCGAGGCTGAGGGCCCGTCCAGAAATAACTTGGACAATTGGCCGACCCATGTTGTGCCGTCGCAACGCAAGGAAGTGTCACGTGTGACTTTTGGCAGGGAAGGGCCGACCGGAAACCCGACGCCCGCACGGCATCGGGGATTTGCCGAAGCCTGCCGCTGGGAGCCTCCTGACGTTCAAACCGCGGTTCTCCTGATTGGCTCTTTTCCGGCGGTTCGCCATATTGGTGCCTCAGGTAGCCGCGCAAGTAGGGCTAGGTCTGTCGATTTTTCCGAAGTTTTGCTACAGGGAGACTTACCAATGTCGGTGATTGATCACCACGAGCAGCTGGATTCGCAACTGGACGTGCATGCGTATGACCTGTTGAAGGGAAAGACGGCCTTGGTCACCGGGGCCTCGCGGGGCATCGGCCGCGCGATCGCCACGGCTCTGGCCGAAGCGGGGGCCAACGTGGCGATCAACTACCAGCGGTCGGCCAATGCGGCAGAGCAGGTCTGCGCCCTGGCCCGGGAGTTCGGCGCCCATGCGGCCTCCTACGCGGCGGACATCTCTCGGGCCGAAGAGTCGGAGGCCATGATCGAGGCGGTCCTCAAGGAGTTCGGCCAGATCGATATCTTGGTCAATAATGCCGGGATCACCCGCGACAAGAGCTTCGTAAAGATGACCCGGGAGATGTGGGATGAGGTGCTGGGCGTGAACCTCACCGGTCCGTTCAACATGACGCGCACCCTGCTGCCGGGGATGGTCGAACGCGGCTGGGGTCGCGTGATCAACATCGCCTCGATCGTCGGTCAGACGGGCAACTTTGGCCAGGCCAACTACGCGGTCACCAAGGGCGGTTTGATCTCCTTCACGATGACCGTGGCCCGCGAGGTCGCGCGCAAGGGCGTGACCGTCAACGCGGTGGCCCCGGGATTCATTGAGACCGACATGCTCAAGGACATGCCGGCGGTCGCGTTGGACAGTGTCAAGGCGATGACGCCGGTTGGCCGCCTGGGCCGGCCCGAGGAAGTCGCCGCCGCCGTGGTGTTCCTGGCCAGTCCGCGAGCCAGCTACGTCACAGGCCAGGTGCTCGCCGTCAACGGCGGGATGTATATGTAGCCGGTAGCTCTAGAGACTATTTCGAGACGCCACAACAACGCCCCACCCTCCGGGAGAGGGTTAGGGTGAGGGGAATTGCCATGGATTCGTCGATCGAAAGCTCCCCTCACCCCGGCCCTCTCCCGGAGGCAACATTATGCATCAGCTAGCATCATCCGTTGAAAAATAGGGACTTAGGTGTCGTCCGGACGCCACAGAAGCATTGCCAGCACGCACTTAAGTCCTTATTCTCCAACACCCCCTGCTAGCTGATGCATAATGTTGCGGAGGGAGAGGGAGTTTTGAGATAGTCCTTCAGTCGCCGATCGCGTCGGCGGGGTCGGCAATGACCTCGACGATGCGGATCGCCTTGTGGCCTTTCAGTGAGCCGGTCATCGCGCGGTACTTCGGCACGTTCTCCACGCTGACCAAGAGCGGCGTATTGACGTCCTTTTGCGTGGTGATAATGTCGCCGACGCGCAGGCCGACCAGGTCGCCGGCGGTGATCTGCGTGCTGGCCAGGCGGACGCGCAGCTCGACCAGCGAGCCGCGCAGGGTTTCGGTGATATGCTGGATCGTCTCCGGCGTGGCCTGGCGCTTGCCGTTGGCGACCCAGCTATTGGCCGAGAGCTTGCCGCTGATCCGCTCAATCGAGTTATAGGGGATGCAGAGGTTCATCATTCCCCGCACCTCGCCGAGCGTCAGCTCGAAGCTGATCAGCACCACGACTTCGTTGGGCGGCACGATCTGGACGAGTTGGGGATTGCTCTCGACGCGGACCACCTCCAGCTTCAGGTCGAGGACGTTTTCCCAGGCCCGGCGCAGTTCGCCAAGGAAGAGGCTGGTAATCCGCGACACCAGTCGCAACTCGATCTCGGTGAGCGGGCGCCGCGCCAACGGGCCCAACTCGCGCCCCCCGCCGAGGAGCCGGTCGATGAACGGATAGAGGATCGACGGGTTGATGTCGAGGATCAAGTTCCCTTCCAGCGGCTCGGCATTGAGCAGATTGAAGCAGGTCGGGTTCTCCAGGCTGAAGACGAACTCGCTGTAGGTGAGCTGGTCGACGCTGGTCAGCTTGACTTCGACCATCGCGCGGAGCATGGCCGAAAGCCCGGCGGCAAAATTCCGGCTGAACCCCTCGTGGAGCGTCTGCAACGCCCGCATCTGTTCCTTGCCGACGCGTTCCGGGCGTTTGAAGTCGTAGGGCGTGATCTTGTCGCGCATCTTCGGCAACAGCGCCGTCCCCTCCTCGGCGCTGGGAGGGGCGGGCCGAAGCGGCTCGGCGCTGGTTGCCATCGCACTGAGCAGGCTCTCGACTTCCGCCTGGCTAAGTACGTCACCCATGGATCAATCCCTTGATCAGTTTTGGAAGTGGGAAGTGGAGAGTGAGGGGTGGAGAGTAATCCGAAGTCAGTTCCACGATCTCTCTACCACAGACTCTTCGTTGCTCCGCGTCACTCCCTGACTCCCCGGTTCTCTGACTCTCCCCTCTCCACTCCCTGCTCTCCACTACCCTCGCACTTGTCCATTGCCGTAAACCACATATTTATAGATCGTCAGCTCGTTCAGGCCGCAGGGGCCGCGGGCGTGGAACTTGTCGGTGCTAATGCCAATCTCGGCGCCCAGGCCGAACTCGCCGCCGTCGTTGAACCGCGTGCTGGCGTTGATCATCACGGCCGAGCTGTCGATGCGTGTGGCGAATTCCCGCGCCGCACTCAGGTCCTTGGTCACGATCGCTTCCGTATGGTGCGAGCTGCAGGCATTGATGTGCGCGATGGCGTCGTCCAGGGAATCGACGACCTTGACCGAGATCACCGGCCCCAAGAACTCTTCGCGATAGTCCTGCTCCGTGGCCTCCTTGGCCTGCGGGACCAAACGGCGGGTCGCCTCGTCGCCACGGATTTCGACGCCGCATTGGAGCAGGGCGTTGGCCACCCGCGGCAAGAGCGTCTCCGCGACGGCCCGATGCACGACCAACGATTCGGCCGCGTTGCAGACGCCCATGCGCTGGCACTTGGCGTTGACCGTCAAGCGTTCCGCCAACTCGGGGTCGGCCGACTGGTCGAGATAGACGTGGCAGTTGCCCGCATAGTGCTTGAGCACCGGCATCTTGGCCTCGGCCGTCACCCGGCGGATCAAACCTTCGCCGCCGCGGGGAATCACCAGGTCGATGCACTCGGGCAGGTTGAGGAAATGGTCGATGGCTTCGCGGTCCGGCGTGGCGACCAGCTGCACGGCCTCGCTCGGCAATCCGGCGTCGGCCGCCGCTTCGGCGAGGATCTCGACGATCGCCCGGCTGGAATGGGCCGCTTCCTTGCCACCGCGGAGGATCACGGCGTTGCCGCTCTTGACGCACAGGGCCGCTGCGTCGGCGGTCACGTTGGGACGCGATTCGTAGATGAAGAAGATCACGCCGATCGCCACGCGAACCTTCTGCACCTCCAGGCCGTTGGGCCGCACCGACGAGGAGATGACTTCGCCCACCGGGTCAGGCAGCGCAGCCACCTCGTCCAGCCCCCTGGCAATCGCCGCGATCCGTTCGGGAGTCAACCGCAAGCGGTCGATCTGCGCGTCGGTCAAGCCGTAGCTGGTCGCGGCGGCCAGATCGAGACGATTGGCCTCGGCCAGGGCCACCTTCCGTTCCCCGAGCAGTCGAGCGCTTCGGCGGAGCCAGTCGTTCTTCTGCGCCCCAGTGACTTGGGTGAGGTCGGCCGCAGCGTTCTTGGCCCGCTGGGCCACTTCCAGGCAGTACTCTCGCAGATTGTTCGAATGGTCGTTGGCCGCCATGAGGGGAAACCTGAGCTGAAGAATCGAGAGGACGTCCGATAATCCGGTAGAAGTATCCCTTAGAGGAGCCTGCGCGTCAACGGAGATTAGCCCCTGCGGCGGAAGAATCGGCGGTCCTGCAACTGCTGGCAGAACAAGAGGTTAGGCCTCCCCGATGACGCCGCGACCCCATTCCCGGAAAGTTGGCGATCCACGGGCTCCCGTGTCCGTGTGCCACGACCTAGCGTCCGGGCAAACAGCAAGGTAGGGCGGTGCTGAGCTTGCGAGGCCCGCCAGATCCGTGGCAGTGCCGTGGCGGGCCTCGCAAGCTCGGCACCGCCCTACGTGATTGCCGCTCCTCTGCGTCAAAACCCATTAGGCAAGCGGTGGCACACGTTCCCGCCTGTTTCAGGGGGAAAGCCCGCCCACGGCCTCATAGAGCAGCAGGGCCTGCTGCAGCTGGCCAACGTCGTGAACGCGGAGGACCTGGACACCTTGTCGGGCCAGAGCCAGGGCGACGCCGATCGTGCCGGCCAAGAGATCGGCGGCCGGGTCGTCCAAGACCTTGCGGATAAAGCCCTTGCGCGAGTGCCCCACCAGTACGGGGCAGCCCAGGGCGTGCAACTGCGACGCGGACGCCAGCAGTGCCAGGTTGTGCTCGACGGTCTTCCCAAAACCGATCCCCGGATCCAGGGCGATGCGATCCTGAGAGATCCCCGCAGCGACCAGGGCGTCGCGGCGCTCGCGGAGATAGTCGCTCACGTCGGCCAGGACGTCGGCGTAGACCGGATGGTCCTGCATGGTCTGCGGCGTGCCCTGCGCGTGCATCACACAGACCCCGGCACCACTCTGACGGGTCACGTCGAGCATCGCTGGGTCGCCGGCCAATCCGGTCACATCGTTGATGATCTCCGCCCCCGCGGCAACGGCCTGTTGGGCGACCGTCGCCTTGCAGGTGTCGATGGAGATGGGAAGCGAGGTCTTCGTCGACAAGGCTGCCACGACCGGCAACACGCGGCGGAGTTCTTCGTCGGGGGTGACGGGCATAGCGTAGGGACGCGTGCTCTCCCCGCCCACGTCGAGGATATCGGCCCCTTCGGCCGCCAGGCGCAAGCCATGCTCGATCGCCGCTTCATGCGCGAGAAACCGCCCGCCGTCGGAAAAACTGTCGGGCGTCACGTTGATAATCCCCATCACCAGCGGTCGCCGGCCAAATGTGAGGGTTCGAGTGCGGAGTCTCCAGTGCGAAGCGTGCATCTGGATATTGTAGCATCGCTACCAGGGGACTTCCATCAGGGAGACGATGTCCCGGGCGACCTGTTCAATCGCCATTTGCGAGGAAGTTGCCGAGGATTGCCCGAACTCCGGGATCAACTCCGACTGGCCGTTAATGGCGAGGATCTCGGGAAGGGGCACCGGCGGGGTCTCCCGCAGCAGTTGCCCGCGCCGGTCGACCCAGCTCACCCTGACGAACATCGAATACTCGAGCTTGCGGGGTTCGCTGGAGCGATTCAAGAGGATCGTGCGTTTGGTGTCGCTGACGATCTCGCCGGTCAAGGTGCTGTCGGCATCGGCGGTGGCGACAACCTTCATCGGCGTCTTGGCCTCGATCTCCTTGATGACCGCTTCGGTGAGCCGCTCGCCGAGAAAGCGGCGGAAGCTGGCCGACTGAAAGACCGGCACGTAGACGGTCTCGATGTGAGACGGATAGAGGCCCCAGTTGCCCACCTGGTAGCCCGCGCAGCCGGCCAGGAGACAGAGGGCTGCCGGCAACAGCCAGACCCGCGGAAACTTGCGTGCACGCTCTGAGGTTTGCATTCCCGCCTCCAGGCCTACTCCTTGCTGGACAAGACGTCAGTCAGCCACTTGAAGTGGTTGGGAGGCTCGGCCGGCAGATCCCTGATTTCGTTCAAGCGTTGCTCCGCCATGCGCGCCACGGTCGTGCGGGGATACTCGTCGAGGATCGCCTGATAGTAGTAGCGAGCGGCGCCGTAGTAGGCTTTCTTGTCGTAGTACTGGCCGATCGACCAGTCGCGCATCGCCAGGTCTTCGGTGACGCGGTTCTTCGTGTCGATGACAAGCTTCCGCTCGTCGCCCAGCTCGCGTCCGAATTGGACGAGGGCCTGTTCGGCGATCTCTCCGGCGTCTTTGAGCGGCTTGCCCTCGTACATGGAGCCCTGATACATCTTGATATTGCTCTTCATGCCCAGCAGGTGGGCCTTGATCTGAAACTCGCTCTTGGGATACTCCTTGCGGATCAGATCGTAGTGATAGGCGGCTTCCTCGAAGCGGCCCCGCACAAAATAGGCGTTGGCCGTGGCCATGATGCTGTCGTCGGCCAACGGACCGGTGGGATCGTGCAGGCGGATCGTCTCGTACGCCTTGACGCCGTAGCCGAACGTGTCGAACAGCGGCCGGCTGGAATCGGTGAAATTGATCGGCGGCTGCCAGTACGGATCACTGGCGGCAAGTTGTTCCCAATAGCGGCCGATGGCAAACAGGTGAACGATGACCCTGTCCAGATGCCGCGTGTAGTCATACTTCTTGAGCAGCTGGCCATAGGCATCGTTGGCCTTGGGATAGTGATCGGCGAAGAAGTGGCTTTCGCCGAGCCAGAAGAGTGAGTCTTCTTCCAACGGCGAGTCGGGCCAGCGATCGGCGGCCGACGCGAACTTCTTGGCCGCCTCGGCGTATTTCTCTTGTTTGTAGAGATCCTGCCCCTCTTGGTAGAGCGCCCGGGCGATCCCTTCGTTCGGCCCGTAGCCAACGGCGGTCTTCAGCTTCTTGTAGACCTTCTCCGGGGCCAGGTCGTCGAGGTCGAAGCCGTCGTCCGACTTCTCGATCTCCTGGACGGCGTAGCGTGATCCCGCGGGCACATCGGGGCGGAGGATCGGCTCCTTGGTCGAGGGGGAGTCTTGCCCCGGGATCGGCTCCTCGGCCGACGTCCGGGTGATGCCGGAGGAGGGCTCAGCCTGGGGCCGCGCCGCGTCCTGACCGGTCAGTTTGCGATAGAGCCAGCCGTCTTCCGGGGTGTCGCTGGTGTAGCCCCGCGCGCGGGCCGACTCTGGGAGAGGCGGCACGCTGCGACAGCCAGACACGACGCCCAGCAGCGAGACAGCAATGATGGCAATTCTCAATCCGTTCGCAGACATCCGGGACATCCTTGTCCTGGTCGGCCAGGGCTGCTGAGGTCAACTGGATAGCAGGCCCAGGTATTGGTGCATGCGGGGCTTGCGTCCCAAGAGGTTGTACAAGTAGTGGTTCAACAGACCGCGTAGTTCTCCATAACTCCGGCCGGTAATCTCCATCCGCCGCCAAGCCTGGCTGGTCGGATCGGCCAGTTGGGCCATCGTCCGCACCACCCCGGCGTTGACCGTGGCGACCTGTCGTTTGCCGCCCCGGCACTCAGCGCACAGGACGCCGCCATCGAGCAGCCCGAAGGCCACCCGGCCGGTCACCGGCACGCGGGTTCCGCAATCGACGCACGTGTCGAGCGAGGGGAGATGCCCCAACACTCGCAACGCGCCGAGTTCGAATCGCAGGATCCGCGAGGCCGCCGGCTCGCCTGCCGACAGGGCAACCAAGGTCTCATCGGCCAAATCAAACAACTCTGGATGAGGGTCGTAATCGTCCGTCAACTCGTTCAGTAGCTCCACGACATAGTAGCCGGCATACAGACTAGACAAGTTATGCCCGGCGGGACGAAACCGCCGCAGGAGCTTGGCTTCGGTCACCAAATCGAGAGCGTCGGACGATTTGCGGAGGAAGACTATTCGACAAAGGGCCAATAGGTCAAGAGCAGACTCGAACGGGTTCTTGAGCCGCCTCGCTCCCTTCGCCAAAGCCCGCACCTTGCCAAACTCGCGGGTGAAGAGCGTCACCACGAGACTGGTTTCGCTGAAATCGACGGTGTAGAGGACGATTGCGTCCGCTTTTTCGGAAGCCATAACCGGAATTATCCTGCCCCAGCGACCGTCTCGCAACGGCAAAACCCGACCATTGGTGCAGTCCCCTCCGATCACTCGGGGCAAGCTCCAGAGTCGCTATACCACCAGGTTTGGCCCCAATGCTGTTCAATCGGCTGGCGCAAGTCTTTGTTTAGCCCGGTCGCTTGCGACCGGAGGAAGGCAGACGCTCGCGTCTGCACCCCAAGCTAGGCCGGTTCGCGTTGGGCGCCGTTGAGCACTTCGATCCGTACGCGTTCGATCCGCCGCCGGGTCGCCTCGACGACGATCACGCGGACGTTCTGCCAGACGATCTCTTCGCCCGGGGCCGGCACATGGCCCAGCTCGCTGAACACGAAACCGGCGATCGTGTCGTAATCGTCATCCTCGGGCAGTTCGACTCCCAGACGCTCGTTGATCTCGTCGATGTGCACCCGCCCGAGGGCCTCGGCCGTGTGCTCGTCGAGTTCCTTGATCCCGTCGGCAAGGACTTTGTCGTACTCGTCGGCGATCTCGCCGACGATCTCTTCCAGGGCGTCTTCGAGGGTCACCAGGCCGGCCACGCCGCCGTACTCGTCGAGCACGACGGCCATGTGGTTGCGCGTGCGTTGGAACTCCTGGAGGAGGACATCGACCGGCTTGGTTTCGGGGACAAAGTACGGCTCGCGCAACAGGGCCGTCCAGGGTTTGGACGGTGCCTGGCCCGGCTCGTGGACCAGCTCGGGGAGGAGGTCCTTGGCATGGAGCACGCCGACGATGTCGTCGCGGGTGCGCTGGTAGACCGGGATTCGCGTGTGGCCGGCGTGGATGATCGCTTCCAGCACCTCCTGCCAAGAGAGGGAGATCGGGATGCAGACCATGTCGGTCCGCGGCGTCATGATGGCCGAGACATCGACGTCGCTCAGTTCAATGACCCCTTCGATCATCTCCCGGGCGTCTTCTTCAAGGAGCCCTTCGCGGTGGCCTTCGGTCACTAGCGTGCGAATCTCCTCTTCGAACGAATCCTCATCGAGGACCTCCTGGGGGCGTCCTACGAGGCGATGGAAGAGGGTGTCGACGAATCGGGCGCCGAGGACCAGCGGAGCCAAGAGCACGCTCAGCGTCTGCCAGAGCGGCCAGGAGTGAAAAAGGAGTGGCTCGGCCCAGAGGCGGGCGATGGCCCGGGGGATCCAGATCTCCACGGCCAACAGCACCAGGGCCCCGCCGGCCGCGTTGGCGACCAGGGGGAACCAGCCCGCCTGGCCGTCGGCATACTGGATCAGCCAGACCCAGACCCCGCCAGCCCCGATCGCCACGGCGGTGGTCACGACCTGGAGGCTCTCGGCGGCCAGACTGGCCTTCTCGTGACGGCGGAGGATCTGGCCAAGCCGGTCGCTGCGGTTGCGTCGGCGGCAAAGCTCGGCCAACTCATGACGGGCGAAGACGGTCAGCGATTGGGCACCGATGGCCGCCAGACAGGTCACGATCAGGCCGGTCGTCGCCAGCCAGAAGAGCGCCAAGGGACTCACGAAACCTCCTTGCCTGAGTCGTCGTAGCGTGGCTCCAGGCCAAACCGGCCCAGGTAGGTCCGCTCCCGGGCCCGCATGTCCGCGCGTTCCTCCGGCGTGGCGTCCAAGCCGCCCACCAGGTGCAGGGTCCCGTGGATCACGTACAGAAGCAGCTCGCTCGCCGGCTCCCAGCCGTACTGCGGGGCGGTCGCCTGGGCCGTGTCGGCGCTGACGATCACCTCGCCTTCCAGGCTTCCGTCCGACTGCTCCAGAACGAAGCTCAACACGTCGGTCGGCTCGTCGTGGTTGAGAAACTGCCGGTTGAGCGTGTGGATCGTCGGATCATCGACGACCGCCACGCTGATCTGCGCCTCGCGGATCGCCGCATCCTCCAGGATCATCTCCACCGCCCGGCAGATCCGGGCTTCGTCCACCGCCAAGGTGGTCTGTTGGTTGGTGATCTCGATGTCAAACAAGAGAGTCAATTACCTCACTCATGCTGTCTTCTGGTCCGGATACTTGATCCGGCCATGGTAGTTGGCGATCAGCGACTTAATCACGCTGTTTTCGATCGTGCGGAGTTCCCGCAGGGTCAGGTTGCACTCGTCGAGCTGGCCATCGTCGAGCTTGCGTTCGGCGATTTCGCGGACCAGGCTTTCGATGCGGGCCGGGGTGGGTTCGACCAACGAGCGGCAGGCGCTTTCGGCCGAGTCGGCCAGCATCAGCACGCAGGCCTCCTTGGTCTGGGGGCGTGGGCCGGGGTAGCGGAACGAGCTTTCGTCGACCTCGCCGCCGTTGGGATCCTGTTGGCTCTGCTCGTTGGCCAGCCCGAAGAAATACTCGACCAGCGTCGTGCCGTGGTGCTGCTCGATCAGGTCGATGATCGGCTCGGGGAGGCGGTGTTGGCGGGCCAAGTCGGCCCCGTCCTTGATGTGGGCGATGATCACCAGCGTGCTCATCGCGGGAATCAGTGAGTCGTGCCGGTTGTCGTTGGGCGACTGGTTCTCGATGAAGTACTCCGGCTTGAGCATCTTGCCGATGTCGTGGAAATAGGCGCCCACCCGAACCAGCAGGCCCCGGCCGCCGATGGCGTCGGCGGCGGCCTCGGCGATCGAGCCGACGGTGATCGAGTGGTTGTAGGTGCTGGGGGCCCGCTGGACCAGTTCCTGCAAGAGCGGGTGCGAGACGTCGCCCAGTTCGAGGAGACTGATGTCGGTCAGCACGCCGAAGAGGCTTTCAATGAACGGCAAGAGGCCGGTCATCAAAAAGCCGGCGGCCAAGGTCAGAAGCGCCACCCGGGCGGCTTCGGTCAGCGTGCCGAGGCTCAAGGCCTGTTCCTGGAACGTGGTCACCATCAACGACAGGAAGAAGGCGGCCATGCCGGAGACCAGGCCGACGTGAATCAACTTGGTGCGATTGCGCACCCGGGCCAGTTGCAGGATCGCCACCGCCGTGACGCCGACGAGGATCAACAGGCCGCCCAGGCCTTGGCCGAGGGCCACGACCACGATCAGGCAGGCCGCTCCGCCCAGCAGCAGGGCCAACTCCCGGCCGTAGGCGATGGCCACCGTCTGGCCGAACAGGAGCAAGGGGATGATCTCGGCGCGCCAGGCATCCTCGGCTGCCCAGCCGGCCAGGATTACCGTCAGCACAAGGAGGAAGAGCATCGTCCCGAGCCGCTTGAGGCTAACCACCAGCCGCCGCTCCCGGTCGTAGATGTAGGCGGCGCAGAGGCCAAACAGGACCAGGATCATCACGGTGACGGCCACCGCCCGGGTCAGCTTCTGCGACGCGGAGAGCTGGGCCAACGTCGCCTCGTGTTCCAGCCGGAGCAATTCCAGTTGCTCCTTGCGGATCGGCTGTCCGGCCGGCACCAGCGGCTGGCCGACCTCGTAGTTGACCAGCACCTCTTTGACCGCGGCGGCCGCCGTGTCGAGAGCCTTCTTGGTCTCCTCCTTGTCTTGCGTCAGCGTGCGCTTCAGTTGGGGATAGAGCCAGGCAAAAGCGATGTCGGCCACGTCGACCGAGACGCGCAGATGCTTGCGGAGGCTCTCCCGGATCGCCGTCCCGTCGCCAATCAGGACATCGCTGACCTTGACGATCTGGGTGTCGTCATGCTTCCCGAGCGGGTAGACGACGATCGCGTCCTGGTTGCCTTCCCCGGGGTTTTGCGGGAGCGATTCCAGCAGTCCGTGTTGTTCGAAGGGGGCCATCGCCGTGGCCAAGGAATTCTGAAAGCCGGCCAGGTTCTCGTCGCCCTGAAGCGCCTTGTGCAGTTTCTCGAAACGCACCTGCGGATCCTGCTCGGCGGGCTGCGTGCCCTTCTTGTCCGGCAGCGGCTGAAACTCGGAAAGCTTCTGGCTGACTTCCGTATGCTTCGTCGCCCGCATCACCTCCAGCAAGGTGTTGCGGAGCGTGCCCCGCAGCCGGACGAGCGGCTCGGGATCCTGACAGTAGACGTAGAGGACCTGCGAGCGGGCCCGCGCGCGGGCAAGATCCGTCGCCGCCGGGTCGGGCATCGAGAACGGGACCCGCGCGGTGATGTCGCGCGGCGGCGCATAGCCGATCCGGTAGGAAAACGGCAAACGCCATCCGCCGATCACCACACAGATGGCCACGGCCGTCAACAGGGCCAGGCCGATCCGCAGGAGCACGTCGCGACGGCGCAGATTCGCCCAGGCCCGTTCCCATTTGCCGGGGCGGATCTCCAACGCCGCAACTCGCTCGGATCGTGTCCGCTTCTGACCGCCGCTGGCCATTGCCGTAAGCTCTGTTGTTCAGAGTCCTTCTGATGACTTCCGCATTCGTCCTGCTGCAAAAGGCCGCAGGCGGAACCACGCCCGCCTGTCTGCAACTCGCCTCCGCTAGGAATGTCGCTTCTTCGGATGTTCGTAGGCGTCCACAATTCGCTGGACCAGCGGATGACGCACAATGTCCGCATTGGTCAGTTCGATCGCCGCAATTCCCGCGATGCCGTCGAGCCGCTCCAGGGCGTCGACCAGACCGCTCTTGGTGTGGGGCGGAAGGTCGATCTGCGTCGTGTCGCCGGAGACGACGATCCGCGAGCCGTTCCCCATGCGCGTCAGGAACATCTTCATCTGGGCAACCGTCGTGTTCTGCGCCTCGTCGAGGATCATGTAGGCCTCATTCAGCGTCCGGCCTCGCATGTAGGCCAAGGGGACCACCTCGATCAAATCCTCCTCGGTGTAGCGGCGGATCGTCTCGCGATCCATCATCTCGTGCAACGCGTCCAGCAGCGGTCGCAGGTAGGGGTTGATCTTGGCTTGCAAGTCGCCCGGCAGAAATCCCAGGCTCTCCCCCGCCTCCACGGCCGGTCGGGCCAACACGATCTTGCGGATCTGGCCCGCCTTGAGCGCCGCAACCGCCGCCGCCACGGCCAGGTAGGTCTTGCCCGTGCCGGCCGGACCGCGGCAGAACACCAACTCGCTGTCTCGCAACGCCGTGACAAAAACGGCCTGACCGGGCGTTCGCGCCCGCACCTGCCGGCCAAAAACATCCAGCGTCGGCGTCTCGACGTAGCCCCGGCCGTTGCGCACTTCGGCCAGCATCCGTTCCACGTCTTCCACCGCCACGAGCCCGTGCCGGCTAACCAACGTCTGAAGCTGCTCCAGGATCCGCGTGGCCTGCGTGACCGCCTCGTCGTCCCCCCGGACATGGACCTGCCCATCGCGAACGGAGATGTTCACGCCCAGCGCCTCGCGGATCCTGCGAAGATGCTGGTCGCGGGTGCCGAGCACGGCCAGCAGCGATTTGGAGTTGACGACGGAGATTGTTCTTTCGCTCATTAACTGTCAGACCTGTGCCAGCGCTACGACCGACACACTGTGATCGCTCTTTCTCCTCGTTACTATTTTACACTATGTCCCGCGCCCCATGCGAACCGCGACGAACCAAGCGCCGGGTTCACAAGGCGTTATTCCACAAAAGTTTAGGAAACAGAGGCCCTACCGGTCAAGAGGTCGATGCCGGGCCCAAGGGACGTAGCGTCTCTCATACCACGCTGGTGCCACAGCCAGACCACCAGTGCGAGGCATCTCCGCCACCCGTGACTAGTTAATCAGGGAAGTCTGGATATGATCAACAAGGCGGGACAGCTAAAAGTCCGCCAATTCTGCCACGTAGGTATGGCAAAATGGGCAGATGTGCGTGACCGACAAGATCTCGCGATGGCATCGCGAGCAACTCTTGTACGGCGGTGGGGTTGGTCGCTTGGGCTGGTCCGCTTCGACCGCTGGCTCAAACGAAAAATCGGAATGGTCCGGAAAGTGAGGGCCAAGAATCTCCAGAACCTCATCCTCCGTGGCGTGAGCCATTTGAGGCACCTGGATCGGTACCTTGCACGCCGGGCAGAGTCCTTTCCTTCCAGCCAACGATTCCTTCACTCGCAGCAGATGTCCGTTAGGACACGAAAACTGAATCGACATCGCTAGTCCCTCCCACTGCCCCGACGGACAATTTCAGGACACTACACGGATGCCTCGTTCTCGCTCGTTGCCTCTTCTGCTGCCCACCTCTTCAATCGTGCCGGAAAGCTAGAGATACACGCGACGCTAGATCAAAACCTGTCGCACCTAATCAAATCCTAACTAGTCAACTGGCATATGGGAAGACATCCCCTGCCCGATTTTCGCAAGGCGATTCTGGTGGGGGGCAAGGGGGGGACGGGCCCTTACACGAGCCCAAAGGCCCAACAGGCCGAAGCTACCGGTGCAGCCAAGAGTAGCGAATCGACGATGTCGAGGGTCCCGCCGAAGACGGGCATCCAGCGGCTGGAATCCTTGCGGCCGACGTCGCGTTCAAGAGCGACTCGGCCAGGTCGGCCAAGAGGCCGGCCATGCCCAAGAGCAGGCCAAACACGATCCAGCCCCACCACGGCCCTGGGCGCGAGCCTGGGGCCAAGAGCGGCACGAGCCAGGTGAAGGTCGCCCACGACCCGAGACAGGCAAAGGCCAGGGCGCCGGCCGCCCCTTCCATCGTCTTGCCCGGACTGATGGCCGGCGACATCTTGTGGCGGCCGATCAGACGGCCGACGGTGTACGCGCCGATGTCCCCCATCTTCACGACGACAACCAACGAGGCCAGGGCGCCAAGCCCCCAGATCACGCGCAGTTGCACCAAGAGACTCAACAGCACCCCGACGTAGATCAGGGCGAAGACCGTCACGGCCAGGTTCGCGATCGCCCCGCCGGGCTTCTCATAGCGATACATCTCGGCGCAAAAGGCCACGAGAACGGCGATTCCCAGGGCCAGGAGCGTGCCTTCGGCAGTCAACGCGGAGGCGACCAGCGCCGACGGCGCCTCGGTCGAAGCACGCCAACAGACCAACGGAAGCCAACTGGCCGCCGCGATCAGCAGGTTTCCCGCATAGACGACCCACGCGACAGGCCGAAGCCCGCCCGCCCTCGCCAGGTCGAGCACCTCCTGGCTGGCCAACACGACCAGAACGATCAACAGGGGAAACAGCCCAATCCCCGGAATCGTCGCCCGGTAATCGAGCCAGAACAGCCCCACCAGGGCCGCGATGATCAAGGTGCCGAGAGTCAGTCGCCAGCGGAGCATGGGAGGAAATGAAATGCAGAATGATGAATGCAGAATGATGAATAAGGGGACGCGGAACGGCGTTGATTGTAGCTTGTCGGATGAACACGGGAAAGCAGATCAAGAACAATCTGGTCACAGCATCGGTGTTGTCTGTTAGAATACCGATACGGGATTCGTATAGACGTACGCGTGAATGGTAGGTGGGATTACTTGGAGTAGGGAATCTAGCGATGCCAGCAGTCACTTTTTTTCGCCAAGCCCGCATGGATGGGGGGGTCCGCTCGGGTGTTGATGTTGATGGTGTGACCGTGGCCAATCACTTCGAGGCCGGGGAGAAGCAGAACGACCCTGCACTGGCCTGGTTTGTTGACCTGCGATGCGAGGGAGACGGTGTCCCCGATCGCCTAGAAGCCATCCGTGAATGGCTTCTTCGGTACGCGGCCGTTGTGACAGCGGGCTTTCGGGGGTTGGCGGCCAAACTCGAGGTTGGGATCGATCAGGACGTATGGCCATTGGAATGGATGGTCCCGAACGCTCCAACGAATACATGCATAACACTTGTCTGCTCCTGTATCCGCCGGTTTTCTGCCAGGAAGATGAAAGACGTCGTGCAAGACCTGGAGACACGCTGGCAAGAGTATCTGCGCCAGCTGGAGCCTGTTGAGGCATCTCTCTGATCTGCGCCGGATAGCCCGTCATGCCCAAACGAATCCTGGACACGAGTGTTCTGATCGCCCATTGGCGCCGCTGTGGCGGAAATGCGTCAGCAGGCAAGACCCCATCGGACGCAAGTGCCTGGGCAAAGGAACTGGCGAGGTTGTACCAGAGCAATGCCATTGTTATGCCTGTGTACATCGAGTTTCTCGCCGGGGTAAGAAACTCCGTCGAGTTGCAATTGGCAACCGCATACCTCAAGGAGTTCGAAATCCTTGACAACGGAACCGTGGAGAAGGCGGATTGGAGCGAAGCGGAGCGTGTTGCCAGGCGTGTCCCGCAGGACGGACGTCCCCGCCAGCTTGGCGACTGCCTGATTCGTGCGCTGGCCAAGCGGCTTAGAGGCGACGTTGCAACCCTCGATCTCCGCTTTCACGGATAGCCGCACGGGCTCTTCGGTGGAACGAGACTCGTCACTTCATTCATCCTTACTTCTTCAGTCCGCCGAAGCGGCGGTCGCGAGAAGCGAAAACGCGAATCGCCTGGCGGAGGTGGTCTTGGGTGAACTCGGGCCAGTAGGCCTCGGTGACCCAGAGTTCGGCGTAGCTGATCTGCCAGAGGAGATAGTTGCTCACGCGCATTTCGTTGGCCGTGCGGATCAAGAGATCCGGATCCGGCATCCCGGCCGTGTAGAGGTGAGCGGAGACCGTTTCTTCGGTGATCGCCTCAGGGGAGAGCTGCCCGTCGGCCACGCGCCGGGCGATCGCCTGGACCGCGTCGACCAGTTCCGCGCGGCCGCCGTAGGTGATCGCCAGACAGAGCCGCAGGCCGGTGTTCTCGCGGGTCAGGTCGACCGTCTTTTCCATCTCCCGCAGGGCCTCGGCGGGGATCCCCTCGCGTCGTCCGATGATCGCCAGGCGGATGTTCTGCCGCACCAGGCCGGCCCGCTCCTCGATCATGTACTGTTCCAGGAGGTGCATGAGGAACGCGAGTTCCGCCTGCGGGCGTTTCCAGTTCTCGCTCGACAAGCAGTAGAGCGTAAGCTGCTCGATGCCCAGCCGGATACACTCTTCCACCGTTCGCCGGACGCTGGCCACGCCATGGCGATGCCCTTCGATCCGCGGCAGCCCCTGGCGCTGCGCCCAACGGCCGTTGCCGTCCATAATGACGGCGATGTGCCGAGGACGCTTTTCCTGCGGCACCTCGAACGGGTCGCCGGGGGCCGAAGACGGCTGAGGCATGGTCTTGGGATTAGCTTCGCGCAAAGATGGTCTGCTCCCGATCCGGGCCCACGGAGACCAACTCCACCGGCGAGCCGACCAACTGGCTGAGCCGCGCCAGGTAGCTTTGGGCATTGGCCGGCAACTCCTCGATCCGCCGAACGCCGGTGATCTCCTGCTGCCAGCCCGGCACGGTTTCGTACACCGGCTGGACCCGCCGCAGGTCATCGACGTGGCTGGGGAAATCGATGATCCGCTTGCCGTCCAGTTCGTAAGCCACGCAGATCTTCAGCTCCGGCAATGTGCTGAGCACGTCCAGCAGCATCACGGCCAGCACATCGGCGCCGCTCAGGCGGGCCGTATAGCGGGCGGCCACCACATCGAACCAGCCGCAGCGACGCGGCCGGCGCGTAACCGTGCCATATTCATTGCCCCGATCGCGAATCGTCTGGCCGATCTGGTTGTCCTGCTCGGTCGGGAACGGGCCGCCGCCGACCCGGGTCGAGTAGGCCTTGATGATCCCGATCACCTTCTGGATGTGCTTGCCCGGCACGCCCGATCCGCTGGACACGCCCACGCCCGAGCTGTTGCTGCTGGTGACGAAGGGGAACGTGCCGTGGTCGATGTCCAACAGCGCCCCCTGGGCGCCCTCGAAGAGAATCCGCTTACCCGCATCAACGGCGTTGAGCAGGTAGGCGGTGGTATCCGCGACAAACGGCCGCAGCCGCTCGGCGTAGTCGCTGTATTGGCGATAAATCTCCTTGGCGTCGAGCACGAGCCCTGGCTGGCCGGCGGTCATCCCGGCGAGCATCCGGTTCTTGGCCTCGGTGATGTATTCGATCCGCTCCTTGAAGTTCTCGCGGTACATGTCGCCCAGGCGCACGGCAAAGGAGCGGCCGACCTTGTCGCGATAGCAGGGGCCGATGCCGCGCAGGGTGGTGCCGATCGCCTCGCCCCCGGTGCAGTCGTTCAGCAGGCGGTCCTCTTCAAAATGCCAGGGCAGGATCACGTGGGCCCGGTCGCTGATCATCAGGTTCTTGCCGATCACGACGTTGCGCGCAAGAAGGCCATCGATCTCCTGCAGCAGGCTGGCCGGATTGATCACCACGCCCGCGGCGATGACGCACTGAACCTGCGGGCGGAAAATCCCGCTGGGGATCAACGACAGCTTGTAGGTCTGGCCCCCGGTGACGACCGTATGGCCCGCATTTGCCCCCCCCTGGTAGCGAACCACGATGTCGTGCTGCTCCGTCAGCAGGTCGACAATCTTCCCTTTTGCCTCATCACCCCACTGCAAGCCAACTACACAAGTCGCAGGCACCGTCTTGACCCTCACCTAGTACAAATGGTTACCCCGGCGATCGGGTTCCAAAAACGCAAACATGTTAATTTAGCACTCCCGGCAAACTAGCGTCAAGGATGTACCGGGCGGCCAGGGGCATCAACCGGCCGGATACTGCCGGCAATACTCATAGAGGGCCATGGCGGTCGCCGTGGCCACATTATGGCTATAGGGAAGACCGTAGACGGGGATTTCCACGGTCTGGTCGAGGATGCCCAAGATTTCGTCCTCGATCCCCAGACGCTCGTTGCCGATCACCAGGGCCGTTTTCCGCACGAAGGGGAAGGTGTAAAGCAAACAAGAAGTATTCGTTTGCTCCAGCCCCACGAGCTGATACCCCTCGGCCCGCAGCTTTTTCAGCACTGGCAGCAGGGTTCGATGGGCCTCGATCTCGATCGAGTCGCCGATTTCCCGGGTGATTTCCTTGTCCAATTTGCCTGATCCGCTGCAAATCAGCCGCTGCACCCCGCAGCAACTGGCCGCCCGCACGATCCGCGAGAGATTCACGTTGCTCCGCAGCGGGGGGCACGCGACGATCAGTTCCCGCGGCCGCTCCAATGCGGTCAGCGGTTTGTGGCGGACCTGGGCGATCTCGTCCATGGTTATC
>JBDKTH010000071.1:0-9023 GCA_039680305.1 Thermoguttaceae bacterium
GGCCGCCTCGCAGTAGTCGCCGCAGAAGGGCACCAACAGGTCGATCCAGCAGGCGAGCTTGTCCAACTCCTCCCGCGAGAGCTGGACGCCCTCATGGCCCTGGACGAGCATCTCCATCAGGCGGCTCTTGGCCGCGCCGGCGCTGTAGGGCGGCAGCATCGGCGGCTGCGATTGGGCGCTGATCCAGTTGACCGGCTGGCGGTTGGGATCGGCCAGGTAGAAGGGATTCTTCTGGCGATCGGTGAGCGTGGCCCCGGTGAGCATCAGGTAGGCATCGCTCCATAGACGCTTCGCCCGAGGGTCGAGCGTCGTTTGGCCCAGCAGGCTGAACGCCTGGGGTTTGGCCAGCAGATCACTCGCATGGACGCTGGCCTGGGAAGCGGTTGGCGCCGGCTTGTCCAGGGTCTGGAGACGGCTGCGGTCGTTGTGGCACTCGGTGCAATGCCGGTCCAGAATCGGCTGGATTTCCTTGGCGAAGCTGAAACCTCGCGTGGGACCGTAGAACGGGTCGGGCAGCCGGGCGCCGTAACGCATGGCCAGTGAGTCGGCCGAATAGGCCAAGGGCGACTCGTTCTTGTTCTCATGGCAGCCAACGCACGATGCGCTTTCCCCCGGCTGGAGCGTCGACCAGGACCGCATCGTCTGCACGACGTGGCCGTTGGCATCGAGGGCCTGGAAGTAAACCGGCGTGCGCGCAGGGACCTGGAACATGGCCGATCCGTCCTCGTAGACCGGTGTCGTGCCGAGCACGGTCTTCGGGTCCCAACTGCCGTTTCCCACGGACGGCGCCGTGCTCACCAGGGCGTGCAAGTTTCCATTGCTCCCGATGCCCGCGGCGCGGAAGTCCATGGTCACGATGCGCAACGCCTTGACCGTGCCTCGCGCGATGCCTTCCAGCCCAGGGCCGCGGTAGACGTCTTGCAGGTAATAGGTGCCGTTCTTCTTGCGGTAGTCGACCACGCTGGGACGCACGATCACCGTCTGGCGGGCCACCACCGGCACGGCCTGGTTGCAGGGGAGGTCCGGGTCGCGGACCAGCAGTTCGCGCCGGCCGTCGATGTCCATATAGAAGATGCCGAACCGGCCATCGAACCGGTCCCTCGGGTTCTTGCGCCCGCCAGGCAGGAAGGTCACGATGAATTCCCGGTCGTTCAGGGCGTAGGGATACATCCACTGGTCGCCGTCCTGGCCATAGGCGTCGATCTTGTCGGCCGGGGTCGTGCGGACCGGAGCGATCAGTTGCACGCCCTGGTTCTCCTGGCGCCCGCGGGTCGGATCGACCACGATCAGCTTGCCCGCCTGGGACGAGTGATGGCCGGAGGCGATCGCCACGACCTTGGGCGTGCCGGGAATTCCCCGGGCGTGAAGGATGCTCGTGGGGAAGAAGGAGTTGTTGCCGTAGAACTCGGTCTGGTTCGTGCCGTCCGGATTCATCTGAAACAACGGCTGGGGATAGATCTGGCCGCGGTCGTTGTATTCCCAGCGGGTGTAGACGATCCGGCCGTCGTCCAACAGTTGGGGATAGTTCGTGTGGACTTGGTCGAACGTCACGCGGCGCAGGTGGCGACCGTCCTTGTCGCAAGCGTAGAGGTTGCTCACCTCGGTCCACCAGCAATCGACGATCTGCACGCAACGGGTGGAGTTGAAGACGATGTCGCCCGTGGGCAGGTACATCCCCTCGTAGTCGGCAAAACCCAGGCCGGCGGTCAACTGGCGGACTTGCCCCGTGGCCACCTCGATCTCGTAGAGGTGATAGTCATCCAAGCGATCCGACTTCTTCCAGGCAAAGAGGATGCGCTGGCCGTCGAAGGAGACGTCGGGATCGCGGATCACACCGTGCGGGTCGTCGACCAGCGTTTTGACCTTCCCGTAGATCCCCTCCATCTCCAGGACGCACAGCGACGTACGCGGCCGGAAGTGGCGTTCCGCCTGGGCGTCGGACTGGCCTTCGGTGTAGGCGTAGTGCGAGCCGGCCAGATTGTGGTGCTTGGTAAAGGCGAGTCTTGGGGCCTTTTGGAGGACGGTCGCCAATCGCTTGGCGCGACGCTGCTGGCACGCCTCCACGTAGAGATTGAGCCAGCGAGGGTCGCTGCGCCGGGGATTCTCGGCGGCGAGCGCAGTCAGTTTTTTCGAGACTCCCGCCGCGTCGGCCAGTTCCTTCGTGACGCTGGCGAAGAGTTGCTTTTCCAGCTCGCGGTCGGCGTCGGGCGCGAACCAGTCGTTGCGCATCTGGCCGAGGTCCTGGAGCATCCAGTCGCAGGGGATGGGGAAGTCTTTTTCGAGCTGCTCCCAAAGCTGCTGGACGACCGGCGTGCGATCCTTGACGTTGGCCGCGAGGAGTCTTTCCCGTGTGGCGAGCATCGTGGCCTGCCAGCTGTCGCCTTTGACATACGGCAATTCCGCGGCAGTGGCCAACGACACTGCGCCGACAACGGCCCAGAGGCCTCCGACGAGGCAAGGAAGCAGAAGGCGTGAGCACCGGCGAGCGGTCGTCATCGAGCGACTCCGTCGTTGCGGGGGAGGGTTGCGAGTTCCAGGTGGGGATCGGAGGACTGCAGTCTTAGGATGTCATGGGCCAGCGGAGAAAACAATGGTTCTTTGTATCTAGTTCTTGCGATTTTGTAGCCTCTCCTGCCGGTAAGCGGAGGGCGTGGTGCCGACGATCCGGGTAAACGCCCGGCTAAAATGCTCGCCGCCGCTGAAGCCGCTCAGGCCGGCGATACGGTGGAGCTTGGCGTTGGTCTCGGCGAGGAGCTTTTGGGCTCGTTCCACCCGTTTGCGGGCCAACTCGTCGCCGATCGATCGGCCCACATGCTTTTCGAACGCCCGATAGAGCCCGCACCGGCTCATCCGGCTGGCTTCGATCACGTCGTCGACGCCGATCGGCTCCCAAAAGTGTTCCCAGATGAAACTCAACGCCCGAGCGACCGCCTTGTGGTCGATCGCCAGGATATCGCTGCTCTTGCGGACGACGACCCCCTTGGGCGCAACGGCGATCGGCCGGCGCGGCGGCCGGGCGCCCGCCATCAGTTTGCCCAACAGCACGGCACCCTCGTAGGCGAGGGCTTCGCGGTTGCTGTCGACACTGGAGATCGGCACCGAGGCGAACTCGCAGGCATACTCGTCGTTGTCGACGCCGACGACGGCCACCTGCTCCGGCACGGCGATCCCCACGGCCTCACAGGCACTGATCAACAGCGAGGCCCGATTGTCGCTCTGGGCCATGATGCCAATCGGCAGCGGCAATTCCTGGAGACGGCTCTTGAGCCAGTCGAACCAGTTGCGGCGAGGGTTGCGTTCGCTCGCCGCGTGCCAGTCGAGCGGGATGTACGTGCATCCGGCCTGCTTGACCGCCCGGCGGAACCCTTGCTGGCGATCTCGCACGTCGTGGATGTTCGAGAACTTGTAGAATCCGAGGTTCTCGAAACCACGACCGACGAGGTGCTCCGCGGCCAGCTGGCCGATCCGCCGATTGTCGAGCTGCACGCGGGGGATCGCCAATTCTTCCACGTCGGTCGTCAGCGAGACGACGGGCACGGGCGCCTGCTTCAGATACCGGAGGATGTCTTTCCGGTTTTCCAAGAGCAGGGTAATAATCCCATCGCCCTGCCAGTGGTCGGGAATGACGCCATAGTGGGCCATCGACGTATCCAGGATCCAGCCGGCCTCTCGCGCGTAGCGCACGATGCCCCGGTGCAACTGGTGATCGTAGTAGCCCAACGCCATCAGCACGCGGCGGCGGGGCGGGGCGGCAAAGCGGCGGTCAGTGCGGCGGCTCATCGGATACACAAAACGACAAGGGTTGAATACGAAGAGGCATGGATTATTCTAGTTGGGGGTGATACAAAATACAAGAAAGGTAGCAGGCACGCTTTGCGTATCTGCCTCCTGCAGTGACGGTCGTGCAGTGAAGAAGACCACGCGGAGACGCGGAGAGGAAAAGACGGTATTCAAGAGATTTCCCAGTGGACAAGGCCACCGTGGACTCGGTCGGCAGCGGATGGATCATGGCTGGAAGCAGTATCATTGACCTTCGGGTTGCCAATGTCCGGGGTGGTCCCCGCCGGGCTTGCCCCGGCGGAACGGAGGATTGGGCGAACTACCCCGAGAAACCACGCGAAGCGGCTCGCCCCCACTGGGCTTGTCCCAGTGGAGCGCGGGATTGCCCCGGCGACCGCGCAAGTGAGCCAATCCGTCGCTCCCCCGGGACAAGCCCGGCGGGGGCGAGAGGAAAACTGGGCGTAGCTGGTAGTACGTCAATCCTGCGTTCCACTGGGGCGAGCCCAGTGGGGACGTTGGATGTCAGGACTTTGTCAATCTGAAGATCGATAGCCCACGGCCATCTCCAGGAACGTATGATCACGTTCTCCGCGTGAGTCGATCTTCGTCCCTCGGTGTTAAGGAGCTAAAACAACATGAAAGCCCTAAACGCTGTCGTCCTCGTATGCCTTGCGCTAGCAACCGCCACGGCCGAGGCCCAGTCCAAGCTGCTGGTCAGCCTGCCGGACGACTGCCCTACGCCGGATGGAATGGCCGTGGACGGGGAGGGAAACCTCGTGGTCGCCTGTCCCAACTTCGCCGAGCCCAGCAAGCCGGCCTGCCTCGTCAAGGTTGACCGTCAAGGCAAGGTTCACCCCTGGGTCGCCGTGCCGCCGCTGGCCGAGACCGGCCGGGCCTGCCCCATGGGGATCGCCTTCGGGCCGGACGGCGATCTGTACGTCTGCGACAACCAGAACTGGGCCGCGGGCAACGGCAAGCAGGGCGAGCTGAACCAGGGCCGGCTGTTGCGTCTGCGGATCCGCGGTAATCGCGTCGAGAAGCTCACCGTCGTTGCCCAGGGGATCAGCCATCCCAACGGCGTGCGAGTCCACCAGGGACAGGTCTACATCACGGTGAGCCTGTTGCCCAAGGTCAAGCGGAGTGACGGCCTGTTGGTCAGCGCGGTCTACCGGTTTGGGCTCGATGATCAGGGCGTGACGCTCGCCAACACCCTGGCCGACAAGAATCTCCTGACCACCTTCGTCACCCACAACCGCGACTGCCAGTACGGCGCCGATGGGCTGGCGTTTGATAGCCACGGCAACCTGTTCGTCGGCAATTTTGGCGATGGGGCCCTGCACAAGATCACCTTCAACGCCAACGGCAACGTCGCGAGCAACACGGTGTTCGCCCAGACCGATTTCAGCACGCCGATGAGCGACAAAGAGTTCACCAAGAAGATGGTCCAGGCCAAGATGCGGACGACCGACGGAATCTGCATCGACGAGCACGATAACATTTACGTCGCCGACTTCTCCAACAACGCCGTCTCCAAGGTCGATCCGAAGGGGAACATCACCGTTCTGGCCCAGAGCCCGGACGGCGATGGGAGCGACGGCGGCTTGGACCAGCCCGGCGAGCCGATCCTTTGGAATGGCAAGCTGGTCGTGAGCTGCTTTGATATTGTCACCGGCCCCGACAAGGTGAACACCAAGCACGATCGGCCGCACACGCTGGCCTATTTGGAGTTGAGACCGTAAGAAGTGGTCAGGGGTCAGGATCTGAAATTTGAAATTTGAAATTTGAAACCTGAGATTTGAGATTTGAGGGGGCAGGAGTCTGAGGAGACGTTTGCGTAAGCATTCTGAACCCTGAACCCTGAACCCTGAACCCTGAACCCCTGAACCCTGAACCCCCGAACCCTGAACCCTGAACCCTTTCTGCTGACACCTTCACAAGGTTCGAGCTTAGTAGTACCAAGGGCCGCTAATGGCAAACTACCTTCTCGCTCACGATCTCGGGACGTCGGGCAACAAGGCGACGTTGTTCACCTTGGACGGTCAACTCGTGGCCAGCCGGACCTGCGCCTACCCGACGCAATTCTTCAACGGCAACTGGGCCGAGCAGAGTCCGGACGACTGGTGGCGGGCCGTGTGCACGTCGACCCAGCAACTCCTGGCCGGCATCGACCCCGGCGAGATCGCCTGTGTGGCGCTGAGCGGCCAGATGATGGGTTGCACGCCTGTCGATCGCCACGGCCGGGCCCTGCGCCCGAGCATCCTCTATTGCGATCAGCGTGCGGAGGCCCAGACCCGGCGAATCCTGGAGCGGATCGACCTGGCCGATTTCTACAAGATCGTCGGCCACCGGGCCAGCCCCAGCTATTCGCTGGAAAAGCTGATGTGGGTCAAGGACAACGAGCCGGACGTCTATCGGCAGACGTTCAAGAGCCTCTGCGCCAAGGACTACATCAACCTCCGACTGACCGGCCAGTGGGCCACCGACTACAGCGATGCCTCGGGCACCAACGCGTTCGACCTGAACACGTTTGGCTGGTCGGAGCGGATCCTGGACCTGGCGGGGATCGACGCCGCGATGTTCCCCACGGCCCGGCCGTCGACGGATCTCTTGGGAACCGTGACCACCGAGGCCGCACGGGCCACAGGCCTCAAGGCGGGCACGCCGGTGGCGGTCGGCGGCGGCGACGGGAGCTGCGCCGGCGTGGGCGTGGGCTCGATCAAGCCCGGGGCGGCCTACAACTATCTCGGCTCGTCGAGCTGGATCGCGTTGACCGTCGAGCGGCCGATCGTCGATCCCCAGATGCGCACGATGAACTGGGCCCACTGCGTCCCCGGCTACCTGCATCCCTCGGGCACGATGCAAGCGGCCGGATCGAGTTACAATTGGCTCAAAGACACGATCTGCACCGCCGAGGTCCAGGAGGCCGAAGCCGCGGGCGTCGACGTTTACGAGCTGATCAACCGCCAGATCCAGCGGTCCGTGCCCGGCGCCAACGGCGTGGTCTTCCTGCCCTACATGCTCGGCGAGCGCACGCCGCGATGGAATCCCAAGGCCAAAGGGGCGTTCATCGGCCTGAGCCTGGCCACGCGGCGGGAAGACATGCTGCGGGCGGTGATGGAAGGGATCACGATGAACCTGGGAATCATCGTCAACATCTTCCGGCAGCACGTGCCGATCGAGGCGATCACCGTGATCGGCGGCGGGGCCAAGGGGGCCGTCTGGCGCCAGATGATGGCCGACATCTACGACTGCCGGCTCGAAAAGCTCAACGTCCTGGAAGAGGCCACGTCGATGGGCGCGGCCGTGATCGGCGGCGTGGCGGCCGGGGTGTTCAAGGATTTCGAAGTAATCCACCGGTTTATCCGCATCGACGACGTAGTTCATCCCGACCCGGCCCACCAGGCCGTCTATCGGAAGATGATGCCGATCTTCGAGAAGTGTTATCACGCCCTGGTCGACGTATACGACGATCTGGCCGCCCTGACGTTTGGCCCCGGCACTTGACGTTTAGCCCCGGCACTTGTGCCGGGAGCCCCTTCGCTTTCCAGTTGTTCACCCCACAGGAATCGATCTCATGCGAGCTGTCGCCGTCACCGCCCCGGGCAAGGTGGAGCTTGTCGAACTGGCCCGGCCCACGCCCGGCCCGTACCAGGCGCTGGTGCGCACCGACGTGGCTGCCCTCTGCAACGCCACGGACAGCAAGCTGGTGGCCGGGCATTTTCCGGGAGTCGATCAGTATCCGTTGGTCCTCGGCCACGAAAGCACGGGGATCGTCGAAGCGGTGGGCGAGAAAGTGCGCAGCTTCAAGGTCGGCGACCGGGTGATCGGTGGCCTTCTGTTCCAGTTCTCCGATCCTCGATACGCCAGCGGCTGGGGCGGGTTCTGCGATTATACGCTGGCCAACGACCACGACGCCATGCTGGCCGACGGCGTGGCCGACGCGGCTCACGACTGGCTGGAATGCTATGAGATCCAGCGGGCCGTGGGCCCGGACATCCCGGCCGAAGAAGCCGTGCTGATGTGCACCTGGCGGGAAGTCCTGGGGGGTTTTGGCGACTTTCATCTCCAGGCCGGCCAGTCGATCCTCGTGTTCGGCGCGGGGCCGGTCGGCCTGAGCTTCGTCAAGTTCGCCCGGCTCCTCGGGCTCGGCTGGGTCGGTCTGGTTGATCCCGTGGAAAGCAAGCGGCAACGGGCCCTGGCCATGGGGGCCGATGCGGTGTTTGCGTCGGGCGACCCGGCCTTGGCTGAGTTGGTCCAGAAGCGCGGCCAACCGTTGGACGCGGTGATCGACGCCGTGGGCAATGTGGCCTGCGTGAACGCCGGTCTGCCGTTGGTAAAGCTGGGCGGGTCGGTTTGCGTCTATGGGGTAATCTCCGCGCCCGAGCTTGTGATCCAGAAAGCGGCGGGCCCCTACAATTTCAATCTCTACGTGCATCAGTGGCCCACACGCTGGCGCGAACGGGAAGCCCAACAGCCGCTTTCCGCGTGGATCCGCCAGGGCACGCTCAAGGCAGCGGAGTTTGTCACTCACGAGTTCCCCGTCGAACGAATCGACGAGGCGCTCGCGGCGGTTCGAAGCGGCCAGGTGGTGAAGTGCCTGCTGCGGTTCTGAAAGGAAGAGGGAAGAGACCATGAGTCTGACAGATTCCGTCGCGCTGACCCCCGAGTCGCTGGCGGCGATGATTGATCATACCTATCTCAAAGCGTATGGCACGCCGGCCGACATCGAGCGACTCTGCCAGGAAGCCCGGCAGTATCGCTTCGCCATGGTCGCCATCAACCCGGCTGAGGTGGCGACCTGCAAGCGGCTCTTGCAAGGTTCGGGGGTGCGAGTGGGCGCGGCCGTGGGCTTTCCGCTCGGTCAGAACACGCCGGAGACCAAGGCCTTTGAGACCCGCGACGCGATCCAAAAAGGCGCCGGCGAGATCGACATGGTGATCAACGTGCGTGCGCTTCAGGCCGGAGACCTGGAACTGGTACGCCGCGAGATCCGCGATCTGGCCCGCGGGTGCCAGCCGTTCGGCGTGATCTCCAAGGTGATCCTGGAAACCTGCTATCTGACCGATGAGCAGAAACGACAGGTCTGCCGGATTGCCCTGGAGGAGGGCGTCGACTTCGTCAAGACCTCGACCGGCTTTGGCACCGCCGGCGCGACCGTAGCCGACGTGGCCCTGATGCGTTCCGTGGTCGGCGACCGCCTGGGGGTCAAGGCGGCGGGCGGCATCCGCACCCTGGAAGCGGCT
>JBDKTH010000612.1:0-2744 GCA_039680305.1 Thermoguttaceae bacterium
GTCTGGCGGGTTTCGGCCGTGGTGGTCAACCGTGGGATGCTGCCGACGATGTCGGAGATGGGCCGGATCACCGGGCAGCCGCATCCGTTGCAGATCCAGTTGGTGATGCCCAAGGACGTCTCGCTGGCAACCGGCTATGCCCGGGTGCAGTTGAAGCCCCTGGCGGGCGAGGGCGGCCGCGTGGAGCAGACGTGGCTGGTCCTGGGATCGAAGGCGGCGGTGGAGACGTTGCAGGTTCGGGCTTGGAGCCCGTCGGTTGGCGACGAGACCAGGGCCGTCGTGCCCACGCCGTGAGGGACAGCAGACGAGGATGGCTGAACGTATGACGAAGCTCGTAGCGAAGAGAATCATGATGTCTCCAATTCTGGGAATGGTCCTGGTTACGCTGACGACCGCCGCGGTCGCGGCGGAAGGCCCCTATCAGCCGATGGGCGCGCCGGCGGACCCCAAGGTTGCCGTCAGTTGGAACCGCTACCACGACTATGCCGAGACCACGAAGCTGCTCGAGGCGATGGTCGCCGCCCATCCACAGCGGGCTCGCTTGAAGAGCCTGGGAAAGTCGTACGGCGGCCGCGAGATGTGGCTCTTGGTGGTCACCAGCTTCGACAAGGGCGAAGACCAGAACAAGCCGGCGTTTTGGATGGCGGGCGGGATTCACGCCAACGAGATCCAGGGGCCGGAGGCTGCGTTGTACACGGCCTGGTATCTGCTGGAAATGTATGGACGCACGCCGTTTGTCACTCGGCTGGTCGACGATCGCACGTTCTACATCTTGCCGATGCTGAGCCCGGATTCGCGGGATGCTCACATGTACAAGCCCAACAACACTCATTCGCCGCGGAGCGGTCAGCGGCCGGTCGACGACGACCGCGATGGCCTGGTCGACGAGGACGGCCCCGACGATCTGGACGGCGACGGCAGCATTACGCAGATGCGGGTCCGCGACCCGGCCGGGCGCTGGAAGCCGCATCCGAAGTATCCCAACCTGATGATCGAAGCCGAACCCGACGAGCCGGGCCAGTATCGCCTGCTGGGCGAAGAGGGGTATGACAACGACGGCGATGGCCAGATCAATGAAGACGGCGACGGCTACTATGATCCGAATCGCGACTGGCCCTGGAACTGGCAGCCCGACTATGCCCACGGCGGTGGATCGCCCTATCCGTTCTCCATTCCCGAGAACCGGATGGCGGCCGATTTCATCGTCGAGCACCCGAATATCGTCGGGGCTCAGGCGTTTCACAACACGGGCGGGATGATCCTCCGCGGGCCGGGCGACAAGGCCGAGCAGTATGAAGCGGCCGACCTGGCGGTCTACGATGCGATTGGCAAGCGGGGCGAAACCGTGCTGCCCGGCTACCGGTACATGAGCATCGGGCGCGACTTGTATCAAGTCCACGGCGGAGACCTCGACTGGCTCTACATGATGCGGGGCGTGTTTGCCTACACCAACGAGATGTTCACCCCGTTCAACTACTTCCGCAAGCCGGCCGGCGACGGGCTGGAACGCCGCGAGACCGTGGAGGCGTTCAACAAGTACCTGCTGTTCGGACAAGGCACGGTGCCGTGGACGGAAGTCGAGCTTCCCAAGGTCGGCAAGGTGGAGGTCGGCGGCCTGAAGAAGCAGTGGGGCCGGCAGCCGCCCTCGTTCCTCTTGGAGGAGGAATGCCATCGCAACATGGCCTTTACGCTCTATCACGCCGATCAGATGCCCCAGGTGAAGGTGGGATCGGTCGAGACCCGGCCGATCGCTGGAGGGCTGGTGCAGGTGACAGCCGTGGTGAACAACGCCAAGTTGATGCCCACCCATGCCGCGGTCGACGTGAAACACAAGCTCACCCCGCCGGACTTGGTCCGGCTCACCGGCAAGGATCTTCGCGTGATCGCCGGGCTCTGGAGCGAGTCGCCGTTCTTTGGCAAGACGACCGTCGAGAAGCACGACCCGCAGGAGATGCGAATCCCCACGATCCCTGGCATGGGAGCCGTCTATGTGCGCTGGCTGGTCCAAGGAACCGGGCCATTCACCGTGACCGTGCGCTCGACCAAAGGCGGCACGGACGAGCGCGTGAGCCAATAGCCTCTGGTTGGGGGAATGATCCTCCAAACCGCCTCCGCAGCCGGCCGGCACTCCGCGGATCGCCCCCAGGTTTAGGGAGAGAATTGTGGAAAGCCTCACGTGTTGTGGTGCACATTTTGCGTCGCGGTGCATATTCGTAAGTATCAGGTATCCAGGTAGTTACGTTTAGGCGAAAAGACGTAAGTGAACTAACCCGAAAGTGGGGATGTGTTGCATAATTCAGGGTTATCTACGTAATGCGGCCCCATTCGTACCACCTAGGTTTACCCCCCCTCGAATGGTTTCCGTGGTCTGGAAGGTCCTGGCCCGTGCTCTGCAAGGAGCACGGGCCGTGCGCGCAGCCGCCAAGCGGCGCTTGGGGCGGGCTTGACGGCCGTACGCTGAAGCGCGAGGGCGATTTCTCGAAAGCGTCAATTGTCAAAGATCCAAGCGGCTCGCCTTCTTGGGCTGCCAGGAAATGAGCCTAGCACAACGGCTGGCCCAATTTCAACTCGATTTGGCGCGGCGGAATTGGGAAGGACGAAGGACTAAGGACTAAGGACGAAGGAAGGACGAAGCACGAGGGACTAAGGACGAAGGAAGGACGCAGCACGAAGGAGCGATGGCGGCATGGGGCGTCCCCTCTCGCTGTCCCGAAGGGACACGTGATAATAGCCCCGCGATTCAT
>JBDKTH010000892.1:0-7791 GCA_039680305.1 Thermoguttaceae bacterium
TTTCTAGTAGCTCCATTCTCCAAGTTATTTCTGGACGGGTCCGAAGACGAGGCCCCCCCATACATAATCCGGCTTGTCACCGAGCGGCAGGAAGCGTAGGCTGAGGAGTCCAAGCAGACTGCGGGACTGATCCCGACTTTATCGGCGGAGGCACCTCATGATGGATCACTATTTGGCCCGGCGCGACAAGCTTCGCCAGGCCGTGAAGAAGGCCGATGCAGACGCCTTGCTGGTCACCGATTTTACGAACGTCTGCTATCTGACCGGCTTCAGCGGCGACGACAGTTACCTGTTGGTGCGCACGGACGGTGACACTATCCTGAGTGATGGGAGATACACCACCCAATTAGAGGAAGAATGCCCCGGCCTTGACAAACATATCCGCAAACCGGGGGATACGATGGTCAAAGCCATTGCCAAAGTCCTCCGAGCGGCGAAGCCTGGCCGACTTGGGGTCGAGGGCGACTCGATGACCCTGTCGCTCCGCGATGCCATCGAAGGCGAGCTGCCCAAGCTCCCATTCGTCACGACCTCCGGCCTCGTGGAGCGGCTGCGGCGGATCAAGGACAAGGAGGAGATCGCCGAGCTCCGCCAAGCGATCTGGTATGCCGAGAAGGCTTTTGGCGTACTCCGGGCGACGCTTCGGCCGGACAAGACCGAAAAGCAACTTGCCGACGAGTTGGACCAGCAATTGCGGCTATTTGGGGCGAAAGGGTCAAGTTTTCCGGCGATCATCGCGGCCGGACCGCGAGCCGCGTTGCCGCATGCCCGGGCCACCGACGCCCCGATCGGCGCGGCCGATTTCGTGCTCATCGACTGGGGTGCAGACGGCGGGCGGTACAAGAGTGACTTGACACGGGTTTTGGTCACAGGTAGAATCTCGCCCAAACTTGAACGTGTCTATAGGGTTGTGTTAAGCGCCCAACTCAAGGCGATCGCCGCAATTCGTCCCGGTAGGTCGGCCCAGGACGTCGACCGCGTTGCTCGTGAGGTGATTGCGGAGGCGGGATTTGGTCGTTATTTCAACCATGGCTTAGGCCATGGACTTGGACTGCAGGTGCACGAAGCACCGCGTCTGGGCGCGAACAGTCGGGTTCTGTTAAAGCCGGGAATGGTAGTCACTGTCGAGCCCGGAGTCTATCTGCCGGGTTGGGGCGGAGTCCGGATCGAAGACGACGTCCTGGTTACGCGAACGGGCCACGAAGTCCTCACCAGTGTGGAAAAGCAGTTAGAAGATGTCGTCGTCCCCTGAAAATGAAGTTGATCGTCCCCGGAGCGGTGGCATGGGTACTTCTCCCTCTAACCAGGATATCTTTGATGTGCGGAAGATCCGCCGCCTGGTCGAATTGATGAACGAGCACGGCCTGTCCGAGATGGACATCCGGCAAGGCGATATGCGGATCCAGCTTCGCCGAGGTGGCGAGCCGATCGTGACGGGCCCTGCGCTCCGTCCGGCGGCCCCCGCGCCGGTCGCAGCCCCGGCCGAGGCGGCCCGCCCGGCCGCGCCGCCCCCTGCCCCGGCCGCCGAAGAGCACACGGCGTATATCAAAAGTCCGATGGTCGGCACTTTCTATGCAGCCTCCGACCCCGATTCCCCTCCCTATGTGAAAGTGGGCGATTCCATCGGTCCGGAGACGGTCGTCTGTATCGTGGAAGCCATGAAGGTCTTCAACGAGATCCAGGCCGAGGTTTCCGGCAAGATCGTGGCCATGTTGGTGGAGAACGGGGAACCGGTCGAGTTCGGCCAGCCGCTGTTCAAAGTCGACACCCGGCAGTAACAAGAGCCTCTCTTCTCACCTCCCACGGGAATCGGCGGAGTGATGTTCAAGCGTATTCTTGTAGCCAATCGCGGTGAAATCGCCCTGAGGATCATTCGAGCGTGCCGCGAGATGGGGATCGAGACCGTCGCGGTCTTCAGTGAGGCGGACCGCGGCGCTTCCTATCTCGAGTTGGCCGACGAGGCCTACTGCATCGGCACGGCCCGGGCGGCCGACAGCTATTTGAAGATCGATCGGGTGATCAGCGCCGCCGAGGCCGGCAACGCCCAGGCCATTCACCCGGGGTACGGGTTTCTCGCGGAAAACTCGCATTTTGCCGAGGTTTGCCGGAGTTGCCAGATCGAGTTCATCGGCCCGCCGCACGAGGCCATGGCGATGGTCGGCGATAAGAACTCCGCCCGCAAACTGGCCCGCGAGGTCGGCGTCCCCACGGTGCCCGGCAGCGAGGGGATCATTGAAGATGAGGACGAAGCCCTGGCCGTGGCGCGCGAGATCGGCTACCCCGTGCTGATCAAGGCATCGGCCGGCGGCGGTGGGCGAGGGATGCGTGTCGCGCTGAACGATCAGGCACTCAAGGGCGCCTATCAGCAGGCCCAGGCGGAAGCCGGCGCTGCCTTTGGCAACGGCGACGTCTATCTGGAAAAGTACGTCGAACATCCCCGGCACGTCGAAGTCCAAATCCTGGCCGACACGCACGGCAACGCCGTGCATCTCTGGGAACGCGATTGCACGATGCAGCGGCGCCACCAGAAGCTCGTCGAAGAGAGCCCAGCGCATCATTTGGACGACGGGGTGCGGCGGGCCATGTGCGAGGCGGCCGTCCGCCTGATCAAGGCCGCCAACTACACCAATGCCGGCACCGTGGAGTTCATTGTCGACCGGCACGGAAACTACTACTTCATCGAGGTCAACGCCCGGATTCAGGTGGAGCATCCGGTGACCGAATTGGTCACGGGCATCGACCTGATCAAGGCCCAAATTCGCGTGGCGGCCGGCGAACCCCTTCCCTTCCGCCAGGAAGACATCGTCCTCCGCGGAACGGCCATCGAGTGCCGCATCAACGCCGAAGATCCCAGCAAGAACTTCCGCCCGTCACCGGGGCGCATCGAGCGGATGATCGTGCCCGGCGGCTTCGGCGTCCGGTTCGACTCGCACGCCTTTGCCGGCTACCAGGTTTCGCCGCATTACGACTCGATGATCGGCAAGCTCCTGGTCCACCAGCCGACCCGGGAAGCGGCCATCGCCAGCATGAAGCGTGCCCTGGCCGAGTTGCGGATCGAGGGGATCACCACCACGGTGTCTCGGCATCTGGAGATCCTCAACCACTCGGCCTTCACCGAGGGCCGGGTCGATACCACCTTCATTGAACGGACCTGGCCGGGGTAAGGGGCGGCCGTCCCTTCGTAAGGCGTCGTCCTGCACATCCCCCCAGTTCTACGGGGAAAGACCTGCTTGCCAGCTGCGGCCGTGAACCGCCCCCGGTTTTCTCGAAGCCGCCTCGAGGCTAAAATTGTGGATTCGCCGGGCGCATGCCCCCCACGGAAGTGCAGGGCCATAGCCGTCAAACTCGTACCATCTTGGATTGAACCTGTTTCGAAGCAAGTCGAGTAGTGAGAGTAATCCCATGAGCAATCCGCTTTCCAACCCTCCGAGTCCATCCAGCCCCGTTCGCCGCGTGGCAATCCTCTTTTCCGGCGGGCCCGCTCCGGCGGCCAATGCGGTGATCGCCTCGGCCGCGGCCTGCTTCTCCCGCAACGGGATCGAAGTGCTGGGCATCTACAAGGGTTATTCGCACCTGATGGCCTACAAGGACGGTGAGACGCTCAAAGAGGGCACCGCCTACATCAAGCTCGACCACAAGACCCTGGATGGAGCACGGACCAGCCAGGGGATTATGATCGGCACCGCTCGGGCCAACCCCGGCAAGAAGGTTTCATCCCCGGCCGATCTCGATAACCCCGAGAAGACCGCTCCCATGCTGACCACCTACAAGGCCTTGTCGTCGCTTGGCGTCGACGCCCTGATCTCCATCGGTGGCGACGACACCCTGACCACCGCCGGGAAGTTCAAGCGGTTCCAGGAAAAACTGCCCGCCGACAAGAAGCGGATCCGCGTCGTCCATCTCCCCAAGACGATCGACAACGACTACAAGGGGATCGACTTCACCTTCGGCTATTTCACCGCCGTGGACATGCTCTCGGTCGAGCTGCGCAACCTGCTGGCCGATTCGATGGCCGCCGGAGCCTACTTCATCGCGCAAGTGATGGGCCGCGCGGCTGGCTGGCTTGCTTATGGTGCGGCGATCGCCGGGGAATCCAGCCTGGTGATCAGCCTGGAAGACATTGCCAAGGAGTGGTGGTCTCAGGAAGTGGCGGTCGACCCGGCAACCGGCAAGCAGATGGCCGACAAGAACGGCAAGCCGCTGATGCGGGATGTGTTCGACGTCCAAGCCGTGGTGAACCGGATCGTCGATACGGCCATCGCCCGAGACCGGGACGAAAAACCCTACGGGGTAATCGTGATGGCCGAAGGCCTGGCCGAGTTCCTGCCGCTGGCCGAGATCCGCAACTGCCTCCCTGAAGAGGAGTACAAGCATCTGAAGGCGGACGAGTTCGGTCACTTCCCGGTCTCGCAGTTGAAGTTCAGCAGCCGCATCGGCCACCTGGTCGCCGCAGAATACAAGAAGCGGACGGGCAAGGAACGGAAGTTCAACGGCCTGCAGTTCGGCTACGAGGTCCGCTGCCACCGTCCCGTGGCATTCGACGTCATCCTCGGGAGCCAGCTGGGTGTCGGCGCCTATCGTGCGCTGGCCGAAAAGGGACTCGATGGCGTGATGATTTCGGTCGGCGACCAGCTCGGGCTGGAATATGTGCCCTTTGGCACGCTGATCAAGGAAGAGACCTTGCGAGCCCACGCCCGCCCAATCGACCCCCAAGAAGACTTCCACCAACTGGCCCGCTATCTGGAAAGCCGGATTGCCGAGTAGCCAAGTTCGTTTTTCAGTGAGCGGGGGCCGAGAGGCCCCCGCTCTTTTTCTTTGACAGACCCTGTCAGACAGGGGAAACGATCGGTCTCCTTTCGCCAGTCAGCCCTTCTTCTCGTGGCAGGGGATTTGCTATACTGGCGGAATACTTGACACCCGTTCACCAGCCGGCATCGCTAGCAATATGAGCCGTGAACCGCTCATCAACCGTACGGAAACGTCTCCGGACGACGATCGTCTGCGTCCGCAACGGATGCAGGACATGATCGGCCAGCGGGCGGTGTATTCGCGGTTGCAGATCGCCCTGGACGCCGCGCTGAAGCGCGATGAGCCGCTCGGACACATCCTGTTCGACGGGCCGCCGGGCCTGGGGAAGACGACGTTCGCCACCTGCATCCCCCGGGATCTTGGCGTCAACTTCCAAATCGCCAGCGGGGCCACCCTCAGGGCGCCCAAAGACCTGATCCCCTACCTGACGAACGCCGAAGAGCGGTCGGTGCTGTTTATCGACGAAATTCACCGGATGCAGAAGGCCGTGGAAGAGTTCCTCTATCCGGCCATGGAGGATTTCCGCATCGATCTGACGCTCGGTGATGGCGTCAACGCGCGAACGCTCAATATCCAACTGAAACCGTTTACCCTGATCGGGGCCACCACACGTACCGGCCTCCTCTCGGCCCCCCTGCGGGATCGGTTCCAGATGCGAGAACACCTCGACTTCTACACGGTCGACGAGTTGGCCGAAATCGTCCGCCGCAATGCGGGCAAGCTGCAGATGCCAATCGAACCGGTAGCTTCGGAAGAGATTGCCAGCCGCAGCCGGGGCACTCCCCGGTTGGCCAACAACCGCCTCCGCTGGGTTCGCGACTATGCCACCAGCCGGGCGGACGGCCGGATCACGCTGGCTGTCGCCCGCGACGCGCTAGCAATGCAAGGCATCGACACCTTGGGCCTCGATCCTCAGGATCGCAAGTACCTGGAGACGATCGCCCGGGTGTTCGGTGGCGGACCGGTCGGCGTGGAATCCGCGGCTCACACGATGAACCTCGCGCCGGATACCCTGGTCGATGAAGTGGAGCCTTTCCTGCTGCGAAGCGAGTTGATTGTTCGCTCCCCCCGTGGCCGGAGACTGACCTCGGCGGGGTTTGAGCATCTCGGCCTCAACCCGCCTCCGGAAGGCCAGAGTCCGCAGCGCACGCTCTTTGAGTCGAAATGAGCGTGGCCTCGATCACGTGATGCGGCAACATTCCCCTGTTCGGCTGGGGCCCGGCAAGTGACCGATGCAGGACTGCGAAAAACGACGATTTTTTCGTTTTTTCGCGTTTGCCCGATTGCATCGGGCAAAACCTGCCGTAGGATAGGAATTCTAGAGATGCTTTTCCCTTCAGCGTTCGCTGGCCCTCCACAAGGAGTCTGAGATGCGGACGGTTGCTTCTGAATGGGAGTTCGACGTGCGCCGCGGCCCAGGATGGCTGCTGGTGAGGCTGCTCGCCCCGAGCGATGGCTCACCACATCTGCCCCCGCTTGCCGATCAACTGTGGTCTCTGCTGGAAAGCCACTTCGTCTATCGGCTTGTGCTTGAACTGCACGAGATCCGCAGGCTTGATCGGCCCTTGCTCGGACAGTTGGTCCAGTTGTACCGACGCATCCACCAGCACGGTGGCATGGTGCGTCTGTGCGGCCTCTCTCCGTTGAATCGCCGCATCCTGGAAAACCACGGCCTGATCGGTCGGCTCCCACCGTACGAAAATGTCGAGGAAGCCGTGATGGGTATCAGCCACAAGCCGCGTTAGGACAACACGGCGTCCAGAAAGGCCGAAGCGCCCGCGGTCACCTCGAGTTCGTTGAAGATCTCGTCGACGCCGTCGACGTGGCGAAGCGACTCTTGGGCCATTTGCTTCTGAAAGTACGACTGGACCTCGCCTCGGAGAATCACCCGACCGTCTTCGGTCTCAAAGCGAAGCGTCCGTCCGGAAAGGTACGGGTTCTGCGAAAGAGCGGTGGAGACTTTGTCGTTCAATGGGGTGTGGGTCTGGCTCATCACGTATTTCCGTAACACGGTTGGAGGGGGAAAACCGCGGTCGACCATGCGGGAGTGGGTCAACCGGTGTGAGCAACACGCGATTCTACTTCCCCGATCGGCAACCTAAAGAGCCTTGATAAAGCAGAAGCTTTGCGGGAGCTGGAAAATCTTACCAGGTCCATGTGGGTATAGCGACTCTACGGTCCCTCACAACTGTAGCGATTATGCGTACCCACAAATCGCCCGTTTCGCGGATAAACTTGAGTGGTCTTTCCGCTTTCCAAACATTCTCCCCTGCGTGCTTCTGATTCCCATCTCTTCGGTTGCCCCCTGATCCATCAGCCATGATGCTAGCAGCAGCTCATCGGGAAGCATCGGCGACCAAAGAAACTCCCCTCTTTTGACTAAGATCGACGGATTCAGGCAAAGCACATCCCAGTGCGAGAATACTCCGCTTGTGACGACTTTAGCGGTCCTGTTGACAGCCTGAGGAAATTCAGTAGTAAACGGAGTCTGTAGCATCATTACCGGGCATCAGAGAGAATCGGGGATTGAGCAAGAAGCCTGAATCCGGTAGCGTTGTAGGTTCTCCTGGTCGCACCTCCGCACCATCGAGGGGTAACTGTAACAAGCTCGTCTTTTGCCCCACAAAATCCCGGCGATTCATCGCTCAGGCTCTCGGGAATACCCGGTAATGATGCTACAGACTCAGTAAACGCAGCCTCGGAAACCTTGCCGCGAGGCAAGCAGTTGCGTGCCACCTGTGTCAGCACACGCCGTTTCAGGACGCAGGGACACCGGCCATCTCGCAATGGAGAATGGTGTCGATGAGGATGTCGGAGGCCGTGTCCTTGGACAGGTAGGCTCGGGCCCCTGCGTTGCGCATTGCGGTGGCCATGTCCGCCTGCTCGTGCATCGACAGGCCGATCACGCGGGTACCCGGTAGTGCCTCCGTGATATGGCGGGTCGCCTCGATACCGTCCATGACCGGCATCGCGATGTCCATG
>JBDKTH010000448.1:0-2527 GCA_039680305.1 Thermoguttaceae bacterium
GATCCGCAGAAGCCGCTGCTGACTTTCGAGGTGCCCGAGAAAGGAACTCAGACGGCCGATTTCCAGCTCTCCAGCAAGTAGCGAAGAATGTCGAAAGGCTCGATGTCGAAGGAATGACGAAGCACCAATGACCAAAGGTCACGCGACGCTATCCCCTTCGGGCTTTGTCCTTTCGGCATTCGGCTTATCCGAACGCCCGGTGCCACTCACGGCTTGGCCGGTTCGCCCATCGCCGCACGGGTGACCAGCAAGCCCTGGTAGCCCGCCGGGATGACCACGTGGCCATTCCAGAAAGCGCAGGCGCCCGGATGGCCAAAGAGCGTGTACTGGTGCTCGAGCTTCGGCCGGGTGATGTCCGTGATGTCGAAGATTTGGACCTCGCGATCCATACGCTGGGATACGGCCAGAAGATTGCCGGACATGCTCGATCGGCCGTTGATCGTCACGCCCGCCACGCCGTAGCGGGGCAGCTCGCTCGTCGGGCGGCGATCGTTGGCCTCGAGCACGGCGTACTTGCCCCGCGCGCTGATCAGCAGCTTGTCCTTCCACGCGCACCCCGCGTCATTCCACGTGAAGAACTTCGACTCCGGGTCATAGCTGGCCCGCACCGGCTTCTCGCCGGCGACGTCGTACCAGCTCGGTCCGCCGCGATGCCAGCGGGCAACCAGGTAACGGCCGCCCACGAGCGCGTCGGCCAGTTGATCGCCGTAGAACAGGCCGATCTGATTGTCGCTCAGAACCTCCACGGGCTTGGCCGGGTCGCTCACGTCGACAATCGACAACCGCGAGCCGCCGCAATGCAGCATCGCAAAACGCCCAGGCGCCGGGGCGACCACCTGTTTGACGCCCTGGCCGGGCATCTTCAAACGCCCCACCTCCTTGAGCCACGGCCCCGGACCGATCTCATAGATCCCCATGCCGCCCGCGCTCTCGGCCGTGTAGAGCCGACGGCCGCAGACGCTCACATGACACACGTCGCCCTGACCCGTCCAACGCCCGACCCGCTCCAGCTTCTCGCCCAGCTTCACCGCCTGAAGACCGTCCGACCCGCAAGCCACCCACGCCAGGTCGCCCTGGACCGTCGCCGAATGGACCTGTCCTTCCGGCCGGTAAACCAGGAAATCCGGGTCCGGCGCAGGCGTGCTCGGCAGGGGCTGCAAGACGGGCGCACGGTCCGGCTCAGGCACCACGGGGCTGGCCATGCCCGGGGCCGGGACCACGTACAATCCCGTATCGACGCCGGCCGCGTAGATCACGCCGTCGGCCAAGGCCACGCCACCGACCGGATCGAACCACTGCGACTTGGGCACATACGGAAGCTGAGCGTGGGCCACGATCGCCGGCTTGGCCACATCGCGAATGTTGAGCACGAACAGGCCGTTGTGCGTATCGGCGACCACGCAATAGTCCCCGGCCACGCGGGCGCTCCACATGTCCCGGAAGAGGCCGTAAAACGCCGGAAATTTCACCCGCGACACGAAAGCCGGCCGGGTCGGTTGCGAGACGTCGAAGATTTCCAGGCCATGCCCCTTGCCATAACCCTCCTCCTTGTTCGCCGTCCGGCTGTGGTGTCCCGTGGCGGCGAAACAGTACTTGCCGCGCAGGCAACCGCCGTCGCCAAAGCCATCCATGAGCCCCTCGCCCACCAGCTTGGGCTGGCGCGGATCGCTCACGTCGGCCACCAACAGCTTCCTGGGGGCCCAATCGCCGATATACAGCAAACCGTCGCGTGCCCAGCACGACTGGGCTTCGCCGGTCTTCAGCGCGCTCACGTGCCGGACTTGCCGCGGATCAGACACGTCGACGATCTCCACCCCGTACAAACGCGTGGCGATGAACCCGACGTTTCCAGAGACCCAGATCCCCGTGGCCATCTCCACCGTGTCATAGTGGCTCAGAAGCGTCGGCCGCGCCGGGTTCGACACATCGACCATCCACAGGCCGTCCTGCCGGGCCGTGATGTAGGCGATCTGATCCTTGATCACCAATTGCCGCGTCGTGCCCAGGCCGAACAATTTGCCCAGCAGCTTGGGCGTCTGCGGCGTACGGATGTCCAACACATAGAACGTGCCCTGACCGATCGCATACAGCCGATCGCCCACCACCTCGGCGTCGATACACGGCCCCACGCCCTCGACCTTATGATAGGCGAGCCGTTTCCCGTACACTTGTTCCGAGTGCCCCGGCTCGCGAGTCTCCTGTGCCTCGACCGCCTGGAGTCCGCCCAACACCATCAACGCCAACCACAGCCATCGCATACCGCCACCTCGCTCGTTTCCGCTGTTCCAAGACGCTATATCAAAACTCCCTCTCCCTCCGGGAGAGGGCCGGGGTGAGGGGAGCTGTCAATGGCCGTATCCATGGCAATTCCGCTCCCCCTAACCTTTCCCTGAGGGAAAGGGACTGGAATTGCCACGTTTTGAGACAGCGTCCACAAGCGGCCCGGCCAGGCCGCCGCATACCACGCCCCATATTAGTTACGGGTCACGCGGAATTCCAGGGGGGAGCCGACTCGTAGGGTAGGCCA
>JBDKTH010000300.1:0-3649 GCA_039680305.1 Thermoguttaceae bacterium
ATTTCCGGGGGGCTTGACTTGCCCGGACGGTCTGCAATGATCGGGAGAAAGGAAACACGCCGCGCAAGGAGCCGTCCTCATGCCTGAGAAGAACCGACAAATTGTCCTCGCCGCCCGGCCCGAGGGAATGCCCAAAGAGTCTGACTTTCGGCTGATCGAAACCGACCGGCCCCAGCCGGCCGAGGGCCAGTTTCTCGTGCGAACGCACTACTTGTCCGTCGATCCCTACATGCGAGGCCGGATCAGCGAAGCGAAGTCGTATGCCGAGCCCGTGGCACTGGACGAGGTGATGGTCGGCGGCACGGTGGGGACCGTGATCGAATCGCACCATCCGCGATTCCGCCAAGGCGACACGGTCGTCGGCTACTGGGGCTGGCAGGAGTATGCCGTGTCGAACGGCGACGGCGTGACCCATTTCCACACCGACGTGGCTCCGATGTCCACGGCCCTCGGCGTGCTGGGCATGCCCGGCATGACCGCCTACTTCGGCCTGCTGGAGATCGGCCGCCTCAAGCCGGGCGAGCAGGTCTTCGTCTCGGCCGCTGCCGGGGCCGTTGGCTCGGTGGTCGGCCAGATCGCCAAGCTCAAGGGCTGCTATGTGGCCGGCACGGCCGGGTCGGACGAGAAGATCGACTACCTTCGCAACGAGTTGGGCTTCGACGCCGCGTTCAACTACAAGAAGACCAGCGACTACGACGCCCAGATCCAGGCCGTCTGCCCGCAAGGGATCGATGTCTACTTCGACAACGTTGGCGGCACGATGACCGATGCGGCCTTCTTGCACCTGAACGTCCACGCCCGCGTGGTCGTCTGCGGCCAGATCGATCAGTACAACGCCACGCGTCCGCCACGCGGCCCGAGGCTCCTCTGGCACTTGATCGTCAAGCGTGCCCGGGCCGAAGGCTTCTTGGTGTTCGACTTCGCCGACCGCTTCCCCAAGGCCATGCACGAGATGGCCCAATGGCTGCGGGAAGGCCGGATCAAATACCGCCAGCACATCGTCGACGGCCTGGAAAATGCCCCCCGGGCCTTCATCGGGCTGTTCCAGGGCGAGAACATCGGCAAGCAGTTGGTCCGCGTCGCCCCGGAATAAAAATAGAGATAGAACAAAGAAGCTCACGCGGAGCCGCGGAGGCGCGGAGAAGAAGAGAGATAGAGGACTTGCCAACTCTCCAAGAACGTATCCGCCAAGCTCTCCGCGTCTCCGCGGCTCCGCGTGAGCTTCTTTACCTCATCGCGAGCCATCACTTCCCAATCTGCATCAGCCCCCAGGCGCTGAGCACCAAGAGCCCCACGGTCGCCCAGGCCAACAGGAAGCCGACCAGGTCTTCGCGGTAGCGGTGGAAAAAGCCTCGCCAGCGTGCGGCCGTAAGCCAGCCGGGGAGGTCCAAGAGGATCAAGTCCTGGCCCCGCTCGGCCGCCAGCGGTTTGGCCTTGCCTTCGCGAAGATTCTCCCCGTCGCTCGACCGGTTCATGTTGTCGAAGAACTGCTCGACCCGTTCCTTGTCCTCGGGCGGAGTCAGCAGGCTGACCACGATAAAGGCGATCGTTCCCGAAAGCATCGACCAGGCGAACGGCGCCGGGAGCCATTTGTTGACGAGCTTCAGTTCGCCCGTAGTCAGGTAGTTGAACACATAGTAAGCGACCAGCGACCCGAGGCTGGCGGCCAGGGCCCCGTAGCGGTTGGCCCGTTTCCACAAGAGGCCGCCGATGATCATGATCCCGAACAGACAGGGGAGCGTTTCGTTGAACAGGAAGGCGTCCAACACCTGGTCGACGACTAGCGCGAAGCCGACGCCGAGCATCGTGAACGCGAACCCCGAAAGGCGGCCGACGATCAGCAGTTCCCTATCGCTGGAGTGGGTGCGAAGGTAAGGCTGGTAGAGGTTGCGGGTAAACAACGCGCCCGAGTTGACCATGAAATTGGAGCAGGTCGACATGTTGGCGGCCAGGATGCAGGCGACCATCAGACCGGTCAGCCCCGGGCTCAGCAGGTGAAGGCAGGCAAAGCCGAAGGCGTGCTCGCGGTCCTGGAGTCCGGTGCCCTGCTGGATCACCATCGCGGCCACGATCAGGCCGGTCAGGGCCCAGCCGATCGTGCAGAATCGCTTGACCATCGAGCCGTACGTCTGGCCGATGCGTCCGGCCCGTTCGGTGCTCCCGGTGGCGTTCATCGTCAGGATGTGTGGCTGCGCGGTGATCCCCACCAGGCCGTTGAGCGTAAGCATCGCGATCATAAAGGCGTCGATGCCGCTGACCTCGCTGTAGAGCTGGAAGAAGTCGGCAGGCAGGCTCGCCCGCATCCCGGAAAACCCGCCGACCTCGTAGAGCCCGGCCGGGATGAGCATGAACGACATCAGGATGATCAAGAAACCCTGGACGAAATCGGTGTAGGCCGACGCAACCAGACCGCCGAAGAAGCTATAGAGCAGGAACGTCCCGACCATGCCAATGACCACGCCATTGGCCGAGATCACCTCGCCGCCGGTGGCCACGGAGATCACCTTGCCGGCCCCTTTGAGCATCGCCCCCTGGTTGAACACGAAATACGAAAGGGCGAACAGCGTATACAGAAGCGCCAGCCCATTGCCATACCGGTCGGCGACCATCTCGCCGATCGTGGTCCGCTCGCAGCGGCGATACCAGGGGGCCATCAGCCAATAGAACGGCGTGATGAGCAGGTTCTTCCACTGGTACCAGATCGTGGCGAAGCCGAGTTGGAACGTGGCCCCGGCCTGGGCCGCCGGATTCTCCGCATGCGTCCCCGTGCCGAACGACTGGCCGACCATCACCCACCACGGCAGTTTCCGGTCGCCGAGAAAATAACCGCCGCTCGTCTTGATCCGTCGCGCCATCCACAGGCCAAAGGCCGTAATGCCGATGAAGTAACCGACCAGCACGGTCCAGTCGAGCCAGGTAAATGCAGAGGTCGAAGGCATCAGGCGGTATCCTATCGCATTTCACGTTGAAAATGTCGGTTGACGCAACTCTTCGTTTAGCCCGGTCGCTTGCGACCGGTGGGCGGCTTCTCTTTCGGGTCGCTGGTGATAAACAGCTCGTCGATCTTGGCCCCCGCCTCGCGGGTCCGCAACTGAATCCAGGAGCGTCCGACGGGCAAATCAATCGGCGTGGGTTGACTGGCCTTATTGGCGGCAAAACAGTCCCAGGCCCACTCTGGGCTTGCGTGCAGGTGCCAGGCGGCCAGCCGACCCTCCTTGTCGCCGATCAAGCCGAGCGAAAACGAGTCAGCCTCTCGGCTCGCGGCGGACACTCGGGCCCAGAGGTAATAGCGCCCCGCCTTGCCCACGTCCAGCGGCCAGTAGACGCAGCCAAGCGTGCGATGCCGCACGTCGAGCGACGGCTGCCAGACATAGCGCGAGCCCGACGCTTGCGGGTCGTCGGCCACGGTCATGTCGCGAAACACGAGCCCTCGCTCCGCTTCCCACGAGACACCGCCTTCGGCCGGCACTTGGATGGGCACAAGCGGATCGGCCGACTTGACCAGTTCGCGGATCGGCTCCAGGGCCGCCAGCTTCGCGCGGCCGATGTCCACGCCGTCAAGCTCCAACACCGCCCGGGTGGGCTCGGGTTGCAACTGGACCAGACCGCCCTTGCCGTACGGAGCCTCGGCGGTCACCGACACCGGCCC
>JBDKTH010000078.1:0-2435 GCA_039680305.1 Thermoguttaceae bacterium
ACAGCTTCACAGGTTCGCTTTAACGGCACTCATCCTTGCCGCCACGGTGATTTCTTCGGCCTATGGCGGCCAGCCTGCGGGCTCGCGATCGACGCCAAACATCGTATTCATCCTGGCCGACGATAAGCAACAACACCTCCTTGAAAGAGTGCGGCAAATGAGCCGACAGCCCGAGAAGACCGAAGAAACACGCGATTCTGCGGACCAAGAGCAGATTGCGGAGGATTGCCGGAAGTTCATGCGAATTGATGGGGATTAACTACACGTTGCTACACGAGACGTCGTCGCTTCGACCCCTTGACCAATGGCCACGTCATCTCCGCAGCAGTCGGACGAGAAGCAGAGGCCGGCCTGCGATGGCAATGCCCCTGGTTAAGCGTCCATGTTTTGCAGCTTGCGATTTGGCATCCCTCCCGCAATCGTCATGAGTTCTCTTGAGGCATGTGGTAGCCTGTTGGGCCGCGGGAGGCGACAAGACGCATCTGGCCATTAGCTTGGTGCAAGTACCGCCGAACTGGACCATCGCGTGTACTTCACCACTGTGATGGGTCTGGCTCACCTCGGGGCAATTCCTGATACGCAGAAGTGGGTCAATTCGAAGTGAGCGTTGACGCCTGCACGGATTCACTGGGCATCTCCCCTTGTTCGTTTCCTCTTGCTCGCCTCCGCCCCAAGGCCTGGTAGCACCACAGGGTTATGAAACTGAACTGTTACTTCTCCACGCTGCTCCCGCCGCCCGGGTTGACGCAGGTCATGCTGGCCGCCACACTGAGAACACATCTTCTGAGACAGCAGGCACTGCGTTCCCGAGGTAGCCCATGCGCGACCATTGCCCCATCCCGCTGCCCATCGGTTGGCCGGCTTTCGTCAAGTCGGCGGTGCTCCATACGATCGCCCTGGCCCAGTACGCGATCGTCTACACCCGCAGTTGGGCCGCCGACAGCCGCAACGGTCGCGTGCGGGCCAAGGCGGAACAGGACCGGGTCCAGCAAGAGGCGGCCCTACTGCGAGAGCAACTCCGCATTACTAACGTCCGCATGGGGCGGATCCCCGCAGAGCATCGCCCGCACTACCTGCCTGCCGAACGCATGGCGATCTTGGAACTCAAAGCCGCTCGTGGCTGGTCGCTGAAGCAGACGGCCCGAGCGTTTCTGGTCACTCCTGCCACGATCGCCTCTTGGATGCAACGCATCGACGAAGACGGCCCGGATGCCTTGGTCCAACTCCGCCAGCCGGTCAACAAGTTCCCGGAACTCACCCGTTACCTCGTCCAGCGTCTGAAGGCTTTGTGCCCGTCGATGGGAAAGGTGAAGATCGCCCAGCCCCTTGCCCGCGCGGGGCTGCACCTTGGGACGACCACCGTGGGCCGAATCCTCAAGGAGAAGCCACGGCCCAGACCACCTGCGGCCTATCCTGAAACCAGCGACAGAGAACGCGTCGTCACCGCCAAATACCCTGGGCATGTCTGGCATGTGGATCTGACCATTGTGCGGACCGGCACGGGGTTCTGGACCTCCTGGCTTCCCTTGGCGTTGCCGCAGTGTTGGCCGTTTTGTCACTGGGTCGCCATCGTCGTGGACCACTTCTCGCGGCGGGCCATGGGCTGCGCCGCGTTCAAGGATCAACCAACCTCCGAGGCCGTGCGTGCGTTCCTGGGCCGCTCGATCGCGAAGGCCAAGAAGACGCCTAAGTACCTCGTCTGCGACCGCGGAGGCCAGTTCAACTGCAAGGGCTTTCGCAACTGGTGCCGACGCAAGGGGAGCCAGCCTCGCTATGGGGCCGTCGGCAAGCACGGCTCGATCGCCGTCGTGGAACGCTTCATTCTCACCATGAAGTCGCTCCTCTCCAGCCTGCTCCTGATCCCCTACCGTCAAGAAAGCCTCCAGCGGGAACTGGACGCGATCCTGGAATGGTACAACGTCCATCGAGCGCACGCCTGGCTCGGCGGTAAGACGCCCGATGAGGTCTGCTTCGGTCGATATCCGGCCCACCGCCGCCTACGCTTCGAGCCTCGCTCCCGGTGTCCACGAGGCTCGCCCTGCGCCAAGCCCTGGGCCTTGGTCCGCGGCAAACCGGGAGTGAACCTGGCCTTGGAAGTAAGCTTCCACCGTGGCCACAAATACTTGCCGGTCGTCACGCTTCGGCGTGCCGCCTGAACAGCGAGCCCCGCGATCCTGCACGGGTCGCGATGCTCCTGCGTGCGGGCTGCGTCCTCGCGACCTCCTCTATTCTCAATTGCCAAAGATCTCGTGGGATTTCAGCCCAGCCTCACGCGGGCCTGCGCAACTTTCGGTCGCTTGAACCGTCCACGTATCGTTAGGGCCCGTCCAAAAATAACTTGTACAATTGACCGACCAATGAAGTGACTGCCGTCGGGAAACATGGGACGCCTGGCAAAAGTGTGGCGGCAGTTACTTCATTCCCGAACCGAAGAT
>JBDKTH010000392.1:0-7927 GCA_039680305.1 Thermoguttaceae bacterium
CCGGCACAAACCGCGTCGCGATCGCCCGGTGCAACTGCGTGGCAAACAGCTCGCCCATCAGGTAGTTGTGATAGTAGACCGGCGCACTGACCAGATGGATCTTGCTGGCGTAGTCCGGCGCGTTGCGTCCCTCGGGCCGGCGCACCTCTTGATACTCCTCCACCAGCTCCCACCAGAGCCGGTTCAGGTCTTGCTCCGGGTTGTCGTAGAGGGCCATTTCAAAGCGGAACATCACCTGGCACCAGCGAGAGAAGACCAACAGCCCATTGCGCCGCAGTTTCGCCGTCGTACGGTTGAACTGCTCCGCGTCGGGCACGCGCACGCCCATCGCCGCGAGCCACTCGGCCCGGCCCGTAAACCGCTCGTACATCATCGCCACCCCTTCGGTGGTCAGCGCATGGGAACTGCCGCGCAGCGTGTAAGGCACACTCCGCGGGATGTTCTTCGAGTAGACGGCGTGCCCCAGTTCGTGGAGCATCGTGGAGAGCCACTCCCGGCCCGGCACGATGTTGGTCAGCACGCGCACATCGCCTTCGCGATCGATGTCGGTGCAAAAGGCGTGCGGACTCTTCCCCGGCTTCTCGTAAAGGTCGCTCCGCTGGAGGATGTCGTCGACCGGCAGCCCGATCCCCGCGTAGAAATCGCGGCAGACGCGGAGGATGTCCACTGGCGTGTAGACCTCGTCCAGGCTCCCACCAAACACGGCCGGCGATTCCTGGAAGAACGGGTCGTGGTAGTGCCACGGACGAAGCTCGTTGACCGCGATGCCGCACCGTCGGGCCAGTTGGGCGTCGATCTCCGCCTTGGCCGCATGAAACGGCCCTCGGGTCAAGGCGTCCAGCTCGTCGAACAGCGCGAGCACCTGCTCCTGGCTCTGCTCGCCCAGGTAGAGTTGCATCGCATGATAGTTCTTGAAGCCCAGCTTGTGGGCCGCCTGGTTGCGGAGCTTCACCAGCTCCTTAAGGTCCGCGGCGACCACCTGCCCCACGCCTTTGCTGGCTTCCCAGACGGCACGACGCTGGGCCGAGTCGGTCGAGTGTCGCAAGACATCGCGGACCTCGTTCTCCGTGAGCTTCTTGTCGCCAACCACGGCGCGGTGAACGTTGAACGCCTGCTCCACCTCGTTCGACTTGGCGTTGATCGCCTTGAGCAGGTCCGGTTCGACCTGCCGGGCGAGATACTGCCGGTAGAGCACCTCGATCTGCCGAGCGAGGAGCCGATCGCGGATCGGCTGCTGGTGAATCTCCTTCAACTGGGCAAAGACCGCCTGGTCGGCCAACTGCAGGTCGAGCCTGGTCTCCGCCTCTTGCTTCTTGCGGAAATCCTCGTCCTTGCCCGAAGTGCTCGCCGCCCACCACTGCCGCCCCACCTCGATCTCCAGCGGCCGGACCATCGCCTCATGCCCGGCGACGAACTGCCGCGCGCGGGCCCCGTTGTCCTCCCCGGCCGCGTATGCGCCGCTAGGCCACGCTAGCGCGACCATCGTCAAAACTACAAGGCTGAGAACCACCGCAGATCCTCCCAACACCATCCGGTTTCCTTTCTCCACCATCAGACATCCACGCACGTCGCGACGGACTGTCGTCCCGCGACAGTTTAGCCCGGTCGCTTGCGACCGGAGCCGTGCGGGCGCACACCAGACCGTCCCCATCCCGCGAGCCATATTCTCGCAAACATGGCCCGTTCGTGCAATTGAGGTGGAGAATGCGAAGCCTAGTGCTCAGATTAGGTTTTCCCAGGCCGCGGGCGTACGCACCGCACTGAGAAACTCCAGAAGCGCTTCGTGGAATGCCGCCGGCTCATTCATGTAGGGCGCATGGCCGGCGTTGGGAATGACCACCTTCTTAGCCTTCGCCGCATCGCGAACCAGCATATCGGCATACGCCGGATCCACGATGTTGTCGTTCTCGCCCCAGAGGGCCAAGATGGGCACGGGGTTGCCACGCAGACGCTCCTCATACTCCGATAGCCCCACCGGAGCCACGGCCACGAAACCGGAAAGCCGATCCGGATGGCCGGTCAATAGCGGGAGACTCAGGCGGCCACTCATCGAGGGCGAGACCACGACCGGTCGCTCTACGTCGAGCTGCTCGACCAGTTCCGCCAGCCAGGTCTCTTCGTCGACCTCGGCCCCGGGCGACTCGCCGAAGCCGGGCAAGTCGATGGCCAACGCCCGATAGCCGGCCTCGGCCAGCCGGGCCAGGGTGCCCGCCTGCTGCCAAGTGGCCGCTCGAAAGCTTGCCCCATGCAAGAGAATGATCGGCAGCCCGTCGGCCGTCCCCGCTTCCAGGTAGTGAACCTTCCCTGCCCCCACGTCTGTCCACTTCGAGACAATCTGCGCGGTCATGCTGTGGTACCCCTTTCGGTATCCTGTACTACCATAGCGTGGGCACCCCGGGGAGGCAATACCCCACAACCGAGGGACACCGATTTCTCGCAAGCTGTTTGACCTAGCCGACTTTCTAACAACAACGAGTAGCCTCTTGCCGCAGCGTCCCTCTTCAGATCGCCACCCCTTGAACCCCCGATTGCCGAACACGCCGTCGACTTGCTCCACAGATCAATCCTATTGACTTGTCGCTCATTTTCCGATAACATCCGTAGACAAGGAGAAAATACATCATGGCCCACAAGCAGCCCCCGGAGATCGCCGGCCAGCGGGTGGAACTGGACGGCGTTCGCTATGTGATCGTGCGTGAGTCGATCTTTGAGTACTTGTGCGAGAAGGCCGGGATCGGTCAGGCGGACGAGGCAACAGGCGACGAGCCGCTCGACAACGCCGTCGGCCTGGATCGCGCAACCCTGGCCGACAAGCTCGTCCGTCGCCGCCGGGCTGCAGGTCTCTCCCAGGTAGAACTGGCGCGTCGGGCGGGCGTCCGCCCAGAAACCCTCAATCGCATCGAGCGCGGCCGCACCACGCCCGATTTCGCTACTGTACGCAAACTCGTCACGGCCATGAATGCGGCCGAACGGGAAATACTGGACCGGAAAACGTCTCATCCCTCTCCCAAGGAGTCTGCCGATGTCCGTGAAAGGTAACCGCACCGATGGCCTATGGGCTTCCCGCGAAGGAGTGCTTGAGGAGGTGAAGCAAATCGTGGCCGTGCAACTGAGCATCGCCCCCGAACAGATCCAGGAGAGCAGCCAGTTGGAGGCCGACCTGGGGTGCGACAGCATCGACGTCGTCGAAATCACGATGGAGATCGAAGAACACTTCGACCTCACCGTGCCCGACGACATCGGCCAGCAGCTCCGCACGATCGGCGACGCGGTCGACGGGGTGATGCGATTACTCGGCCAGAACAGCCCAACGCCCTAGAAAGGGTAACGCGATGAAAGACCGGCTGAGTCGCTGGGGAGTACCTCGAGTATCGCCAGCGTGCCAACGAGCTTGTCCCCGCTTCGGAGCCCCTCGGTAGGGCCCATCCTGTCCCCGCATTCATCTCCCCTGCCCTTCGTGTAACCTTTCGTCGTCGGCCGCATCAGTACTACTAGCGACGCCGAGGTGGCGACGCCTGACTTCGCTCACGAAAGGAGTATCGGATCCATGAAGCAGTGGAAGCTATTAGCCGTGATTTTCGCCGCGGCCCTCGTGGGGACCGTTACCCTAAGCCGCTTTTTGCCAGCCAGCATCGATCGCCTGGAACCCGAAAAAACCGTGATCGAACAGCCCAAATCCGAGGAAGGAGAAGCCGTGTCGTCCCAGTCCCACACCCAACAGAGCGTATTGCACGTCAGTGAGTCCGATTTCGCCCAGGAGGTCTTGCACTCCAAGGTTCCCGTGCTCGTCGACTTCTATGCCGACTGGTGCGGGCCGTGCCGGATGCTTGCTCCGGTGATCGAGGAGGTAGCCCGCGAGATGAGCGGCGTGAAGATCGTGAAGGTCAACGTGGACCATGCCCCGGCGCTAGCCGACCGCTACGGAATCAGCGGGATCCCGGCGTTGCTGGTGTTCAACAATGGCGAGGTCACAGCCCAGGAAATGGGACTGGCCAGCAAGAGCGAACTCAAGGCGATGTTGCGACGCTAAGAGCCTCGGCGCAGAGGCCGCCGCCAAGAGTTTTTTGTCCGCCCGACGGCCGTCCCGGCAACTTCTCACTCGCCGGGGCGGTCGTTTGCGTTTCGCGATCGAGGGCTACGGTTACGCTCCGATCGCAGTCTGCCTCCCACTCGGGCTTGTATAGAGCGATGTATACTGATCGCCCAGGATGCTCATCGTGACGTTGCCCTTGCGAGTTTGGTTGAACAGATGGGAATACTGCGCCACGGCCGTATACGGATCCTTGGCATAGGCCGCCTGGAACGCCGCCGCTTCCTTGATCGAGCCGATTGTTTCTGTCAGTGAGGTCATTTTCACATAATCGTTGCGAAGCTGTTCGTCGTCGTTGACCAGTTTCTCGATCTCCGCCTTCTGCGGATGGTCATTGGCCACGACGATCCCGCCATCGCTGCCCACCTGCAGGCGAATCTCCTTGGAGGTGTCGATCTTGTTCTTGGCGAACAAGAATGCGAGCCGCCCCTTGACCGACGACATGGTCTCCTGCTGGAGCGTCTCCAATTCATTGAGCGTGATCGTTCCGTCAGCTCCCGCGTCGCCGAACAGGGAGTCCACGGCACCCAGCAGCGTTGACCCCGTCGATCCGGCCAACGCCTCGGCCTCGGGAGAGATCTCCAGGGTATCGCCATCGTCGTTCTGCGTTGCCGTGGAGTCGGTTTGACTGGTGGAGGCGGCGCGACGGGCCCGTTCTGCCAGCATCGATCCAACACTTCCCGCATAGCGACCCAAGCCCGACGTAATCCCCGAAATCCCCATGGGTATCCACTCCCTTGCCTGCGTTGCCCAGCCAAGCCACGTTGGTAACCGTGGCGCGAACGATCGGTACCAGCATCGGCAATAGACTGGGCAAAGTATTAGGATTACATCAACTTTTCCGGGCCAAAAGGCCTGTCGCGTCCCCTGCCTTGAGAACTGCGATAAGCCAGGCAGACTGCGAAAGGCCCGCTAGCATCCCTCAGCACAGCCCGAAGGTGATCTTGGATAGTCCCGTCGGAATATGCTTGTTGCCAAGAAACGGCCACCGAATACGATTCCAGAGTGTGCCTGGCAGATAGACTCTCAGTAGTCGCACATTCCAAACGCCCTGTTTAGGAGGAGTGTCCTCCATGTCCTTGATACGACCAATCTCGACTGCCCTGATCCTGATCGGCGGGCTGGTGTCGGCCGGCCCGATCGATGCCGCGGCGACCGCCCGGGTGAAGGACGAGGGACACTTCTTCTCGGCCGACGCGATCGACAGGGCCAATCAGAAGATCAACCGCATCGCCGAGCGGTACAAGACGGGGGTCTTCGTTGACACCATCCCCGGCATTCCGGCCTCGCAGGAAGAGAAGCAGCGCAGCCTCGGCCGCGCCGAGTTCTTTCGCACCTGGACCGAACAGCGGGCGGAAGAAAGGGGAGCCCGCGGGATCTACATCCTGATCTCCCGCAAGCCGGCCCATCTCCAGGTGGCCGTTGACAAAGCGACGCGGCGACAGGCCTTTACGCTTGCGGATCGCGACCGCCTGGTCCAGCAGATGCTGCCGCAATTGCGGAACCATCAGGCCGACGCCGCCCTCCTCGAAGGGCTCGATTTGATCGCCTCAACGATGCAGACCAATCTCCGCCATACCGGCACCGCGAACCAGGCCGAGCGGCCGATCGGCCAGGTGGCCGGAGGGGCTAAGGGCGGTTCCGGGCTGTCGACGACCAGTTGGATTGTCATCGCCATCATTGGCGCGATCGCCGTCTGGTTCCTGTTCGGCCTCTTGCGATCGTTTGCCGGTCGGGGTGCAGGCGGGGGCAATCCCGAAGGCCCGATGGGCGGCGGAGGTGGCTGGGGCGGCGGGGGAGGTGGCGGCTGGATGTCGTCGATCCTCGGCGGCCTGTTCGGCGCCGCGGCCGGGAGTTGGCTCTACGATTCGTTCTTCCGCGGCAACACGGCGTCCGCCTCGGAACCCGACCGTCCGACCTCGCCCCCCGACACGTCCCAAGACCAGGTCGGCGCCGGCGATTTTGGCGGCGACAATGATCCCGGCGGAGGCGGCGACTTCGGCGACAACATGGCCGGCGGCGGGGGCGACTTCGGCGGCGATGACTATGCTGGCGGCGACTTCGGTGGTGGCGGCGATTTCGGCGGCGGAGACTTTGGAGGGGGCGATTTCGGCGGTGACGATAATGTGTAGTTGCGCGAGGTAGACCGGCTCCATCGCTTCCGTGTGCCACTGCTTGCCTTCCAGGCAAGCAGTGTGGAAATGTCAAGTGAACAGAAGTCTGGAGCACTGCCTGCCTGGAAGGCAAGCAGTGGCACACGATTCATTGCCGATCGTTGGCTCGAATCTCCGGACCGTACAGCCGTGCCAAAACCCCGGCGACCCTTTCGGCCAGGAGCCGGTTTCCCTGGGCGTTGGGATGCAGGCCGTCGTCGCTCAGGTGCGGTCCCCGAGTCCACATCCCGGGCGGCACGTGGGGACTCCAGAACACCAGCTGGCGAATCGGCGTGTCGGGGATCAGTTCCAGGTCGTACTGCCGGGCCAGTCCGCGTTCCAGTCCCCAAAACGGATCGACGATCAGCCCGCGCGGGACTTCCATGAGGACAACCTCCGCGTCGATCGCGCGGCAGGCCGTGATGATCTTCTCCAAGTTCTGTCGGGTCGACGCACGGCCGTAGCCCTTGAGGTAGTCGTGGCCGCCGAGTTCCACGATCACGACCTGCGGCCGTGCCTCCAGGATCGCCGGCAGACTCTTGAGGGCCTCACGAGTGTCGATCCCCGGGCGGCTGAAGTCCAGGACGGGCAGCGTGATCCGCCGTCGCAGCTCGTTCGGATAGCCACTGCCGCCGACCTCTCCCGCGGTGAGGCTGTCGCCCAGACAGGCCACGGGCCGTGTTCCCTCTAGCGTCACCGGGCGTCCACCGTGCGAGGCCGCATACCATCCCCACGCCAACAGCCCCCACATGCCCCATAGGGCGATCACCCCTGCCAAGGCCGCTCGCTTGGTGCGCAGGGTGAGAGCCTTTCGCTCCACAAAGGCCACAATGGCAACCACGGCCATGAGGCTGACCATGGCGACTAGTTCCGGGCTGATCGCCACGCGTTTGACGACGAGCACCGCAACGCAGACGGCCAGCGGAAGATACCCCGGCCGCCCTCGCCCGACGGACCACGAGTGCCACGCCAACCAGAAGGCGATCAGCCACGGAATCGCATGGGGAAACGTCATCAACGAGACGGCCACCACGGCCGTCAGCCACAAGGCCCAGGCGATACGCTTGAGAGGGTCAATCATGGTGGACCGAATCGAATAGCTTCGAGCGGAGCGAATCGGTGGCCGCGGGCTCTGACTTCGCCTCGTCGATCGAGAACCCCATCTCGCGGTCCCACTTGGCACGCTGATTCGGCGGGATCTGGTCACGCAGCGCGCGGATCGTGTACGCGCCGACCAGCCGGTTGTTCTCCAGGATCATCCAGTCGGAGATCTGCTCGGGCGACACCTGATGCGTCTGCCCGGCTTTCACCACCGTCAGCTTCTCGGGCGTATCGTCCACCTTGCCCGTGAAGTTCTTCCCATCGAACCGGACCTCGCTGAGCCACAACTGCTCGGCGACCGCTCCTTCACGGAAGGCCGCCCTGACGGAGAAGATTTCCCCGGCCGCCGGCTTTTCGAGCCGCGAGATGAATTCTCCCACGGTCTTCCGGGCTTGGGCGGTCGCGGCCTGAAGCACGGGATCGTCATCGTCCGTCCACACCACGGACGGCGGTTCGCCAGAGGAACAGCCGATGACAAGGGCGATCACAAGAACCAGCGAGCCGAATCGTCGATGCATGTTCACAGCCCCGCCCAACGTTTCCTCTAGCTCCAGTCAAAACGCAGCCGGTCCAGCCAGGCGTG
>JBDKTH010000981.1:0-2718 GCA_039680305.1 Thermoguttaceae bacterium
AACAACCAACTCCCTCCACTCACTTGCCCACCCATGAGAACTCCGCTACTCTCCGCTGTGATTGTATTGCTCTCTCTCGTTAGCCCCGTCGCCGCCGCGTCCACGCCGATTCGCACACCCTACGCCCAGCAGCGATCGCTGGAAATCCGACGCGTCGTGCTGCCGGCGACGCCAGTCCGCCAGTACGCCTGCCTGGAGATGAACGTCGAGTTCGGGGCGACCTACGACAATCCGTTCGATGCTTCGGACATCGCCGTTGACGCCCGGGTGACGTTTCCCGGCGGCCAGCCCCGGTCGGTTTCCGGCTTCTTTTTCCGGCCGTTCACTCGCAAGCTGGAGAACGGCCGCGAACAGTTGACTCCCGCAGGCGAGCCGGGCTGGCGCATCCGTTTCACGCCTCCCGTGGCCGGCGAGTATTCGGTCGTGGTGACGGTCCGCGACCGCACAGGCCAGCGGCAGTCCGAACCGGTGCGGTTCACGGCCGCGGCCAGCGATGATCCAGGTTTCGTCCGTCGCAGCCCGCGCGACCGCCGCTACTTCGAATTCGACAACCATCGAGCCTTTTTCCCCCTCGGCCTGAACATTTGCTGGCCGGGCCCGCGGGGCACGTTCGACTACGACGCCTGGTTCCCGGCCTTTGGCCAAGCGGGCTGCAATGCCACGCGACTTTGGCTTTCGCCCGGTTGGGGTGCGCTGGCCCTGGAACGGACGGGCAAACGCGAGCAAGGATTGGGGATGGGCCAGTTCGATCTGGGCAACGCCTGGCGGTTGGACTACGTGCTCGAATTGGCCCAGCGCGAGGGGCTCTACGTGAAGCTCTGCATCGATTCGTTCAACATCCTTCGGCAGAAGGACGGGTATCCCTTTTGGGACAAGACTCCCCACAACGCGGCCAACGGCGGCCCGCTGGCCCAGCCCACCGACTTCTGGACCAATCCTGAGATGGACCGGCTCTATCGCGACAAGCTCCGCTATCTGGTCGCCCGCTACGGCGGCTTCACGCACGTGTTGTCGTGGGAGTTCTGGAACGAAGTCGACATCACCACTGGCTACAAGACCGAGCCGTCGCGCGACTGGCATGCCCGCATGGCCCGCCATTTGCGATCCCTTGACCCCTACTCGCATTTGATCACCACGAGCTGTGCCAACAGCGCGGGCGATCCGGAGGTGGATCGGCTCCCCGAACTCGACTACGTGCAAACGCATCTCTACGGCAGCGCCGACATGGTCGTGACACTCGCCCGGCGACAGCAGCAAAAGGCGGCCTACGGCAAGCCGCATTACGTGGGCGAAATTGGAGCCGATGCCGGCGGGGCACGGTTCGAGGATGATCCCCAGGGACTGCAGATCCACGATCCGCTCTGGCTCACCGTGGCCGCCGGCGGCAGCGGTGCGGCACAGCCCTGGTATTGGGAACGGATCCACGCGAGCCGCTTGCACCCGTTATATTCGGCCATCTCCCAGTTCACCGCCGGGATCGACTGGCCCGCCGAAGCGATGCAGCCGGTCGAGCCGAAGCTCGAGTGGCAGACGCCGCCGGAGCCGTTACCCCGCAAAGACCTGATGATTGAAACGACCACCCCGTCCTGGTCCCCCTCGGAATTCAACCGGCCACGAACCATCCAAGTCGACCGCACCGGCGCCTGGGGCCAACTGCCCGTGGCCGGTCTTCAGCACGGCCTGGGCGGCCACAAGGACAAGCACAACCCCGTGCGTTTTGAGACCGACCTGCCTTGGCCGACGCAGTTCCTCGTGGAGGTGGGCAACGTTTCCGGCTGGGGCGGCGCGGCCCTGGAAATTCGGCTCGACGGCCGCGTGACCCTCAAGAAGGACTTCGCCAACACGAATCCGCCAGGACAGCACAAGGACCTCCCCCAGTACCGCGGCTCCTATAGCGTCGACGTGCCGGCCGGGAAGCACACCGTGGAGGTGGAAAATCCGGGCAAGGACTGGTTCTATTCAAGCTATCGGCTGCGTGACGCCGTCGAAAGCGTTTCCCCGCCCTTGCTGGCGTGGGCCACGGTCGGCAAAACAACCGCCCTGGCCTGGGTACGGCTGGAATCACGCACCTGGAACCGCGTCTGTGCACTCAAGGAAGCCCTGCCCCCTTGTGCCCCCTCGATCCTCGTTCTCCCCCAACTCGCCCCCGGCCGCTGGCAAGCCGAACTCTGGGACACATGGTCCGGCAAGATCCTCGACACGCGTTCCCTTGACGTCCGCCCCGATGGCGAAGCCCGCGTCGCCTTGCCCGAGATCGCCAATGACCTCGCCGTCCGCCTGAAACGCCTCTGAGGCAGCGCCTCGTCGTATCGCCCTCCGTGACTTCCCGCAATTCCTGGCAGAACCAAAAAAGAACGGGGTGGCCATGACGACCACCCCGTCCGGATCAGCACTTCTGGTCTCGCTCCATCACGGAGCCGGGTCTCTCCCGTCGACCCAGGGGCCGGCCAGTTTCATGTACTCGGGCGGTTCGAGCAGGCTGCCGGTATCGCCGGCCTTCCAGCCCGCCACATGACGCGGCTTGGACCGCTCTTTCGACATCTTCTCCCACTGCTGGGCCCAGGTGGCGTCGGCCGGCAGCACCTTGCCGTCGTTGAAGAAGAAGACCTTGCCTTCGCGGTAGCTCTGCGCGCCGAGGTTCACGGTCACGATGGCGGCCGCCCCCAGGTCCGGCGGGTTGTTCACCATTTCCGGCTTGTTCGCGCTGATGGCGTCGAC
>JBDKTH010000413.1:0-2380 GCA_039680305.1 Thermoguttaceae bacterium
CGATCGGCTCTGCCCATGGGATCTCGCGTTCTTCCATGATCCCGGCCAAGGTTTCGAGCCACGACTTGCGCGGCGGCCGGGCGGGCAGGGGAGTCCACGCCGGGACTGGGACGGGAGGAGCCGGCGGCTCGATGGCCGGCGGCTCGATTGCCGGAAGGTTTTCGACCTTATCCGGCGTGTCGAGTTCATGTACGGGGCCCACGCCCGCCGGTTCTTGCTCGGACTGCTCGGGCTCGGCAACAACCTCGACGATGACGGGCTCGATCGGGCTCGGCTCAACGGGCTGCGGTGCCGGCGGCTGTTGGACGGGCTCGGGAGGCGGTGTCCGAAGGGCCGTTTCCGGGGACAGTCTCCAGACCGGCTGTCCCATGATCTCCTTGCGATGCGTCTCCGCCAGCGCCCTGAGCGCGTCGGCTTCGGCCGCGGTCATCGTGCCTTCGCCCTCAAAACGCTTGAGCTGGCGTCGGAATGCAAGCAGATCGCCCAGTTCGGTGGCCAGGTCACTATGGAGCGATTGTCCGCACCATTGGCAGCGTCCTCGGTCGGAATCCGTGCGTCGCTCACAGAAGGGGCAGGGGACCGCGTCACGCGGTGGCGGCAAGGTGCCCAGGAGCAGGCGGAAGAACCAACCCGCCACGAGCCACAGGACGTGCCCGACGACCATGATGGTGAGGAGGACGAAGAACAGGATGACGAGCAATTCGAACACGGTCAGGTCTCCTCATGCAGGTCGCCGACCACCGCGACAGGCGGTCCCTAGGACGGCTACACAAGAATAAGGCTCGCTAGGGAGTCGGATATAACGCGCCGAGGGAATCGCCGGGAATATCCCTCTGTTGGAGATTCTTTCTGAAGGGTGGTGCGTTGCACCATTATCGTGTTAAACCGCTTGAGGGAGAGAATTGTGGAAAGCCTCACGTGGTGCGATGCAAATTTTGCGTCGCGGCGCACATTCGTAAGTAACAGCTATACAGATAGTTACATTTACGCGAGAAGTCGCAAGTGAACTAACCCGAAAGTGGGGATGTGTTGCATAATTCAAGGGTGACTACGTCGTCCGGATATGGATGTACCACCCAAGCTTGCCCCCTCTCGCATGGTTTCCGTGTTCCGGAAGTCCCTGGCTCGTGCTCGGCAAGGAACGCGAGCCATGCACGCAACCGCCAAGCGGCGTTTGGGTCGGGTCTGACGGCCGTACGCCGAGCGCAAGGGCCATTTGTCGAAAGCGTCAATTGTCAAAGATCAAAGTGGCTTGCCTTCTTGGGCTGCCAGGGATCAGCCTAGCACAACGGCTGGCCCAATTTCCAGTCTTTTCCTTCCAATCGGCCCATTTCCTACGCCCCCGACGGTGCGAGGCGAGCAAGTCCAAACAATTCGCTTGCCCCGCTGAGAAGCCAGCGGTAGCATCGAAACAGACAAAGGCCGGTCGCCGGACGCGGATGGGCAGTCAAGGGCCTGCTCATCCGCGTCAAACACCGGTTACTTCTTTGGCAGCTTGACCTCTAGCTCCTTGACCGCCCATTCGGGCAGTTGGAGCGTCTCCGACTTCGCCTGCCGGCCCTCGGCTTCGACGGTGACGGTGAACTCTTCGTCAGGCAGGAGTTGCGAGCTGCGCAAGCGGCCGTCGGGCTGGCGTTCGTAACTGACGTCGTACCCGTCGACGTAACGTCCACCGCCCTCCCAGCGGCCGCGGCCCTTGCCATACTCAAAACGCAGCTTGGCGCCTTTGAGCACGCTGCCGTCCTCGGCCACGGGCTTGACCAGGAGAATGGGCGCTTCGTAACGGACCACTTCGATGCCCCGGATGTTGTCGGTTAGCGTGCCCAGGTCGATGTCCCGGGTTTGGTTCACCAACCGGCCGTCCTTCTTCATGCGCACGCGAAGCGCGCTGTGCTCGTTCGTGAGCAAGCTGAGCTTCGCCTTTTGGAGCCCCTTGGGCACGCGGATGACAAACTTGCCGTTGGGCTCCACCTCGCCGTTGGTATGGAAGAAACCGAGGGGCTTGGCCACGTCTTGTCCGGGCATCGTTCCCCAAATCGACGGCTTGTGCCCCAAACGCGGCTTCCCGTGGCTGTCATAGTACTGCCCTTCGACGACAACCTCTGCCATCGCACGGATTTCGATCGATGCGGGCGTTTCGCCGTTCTTGAGGGTCAGCGATTGCGGGCCGAACACCGTCGGCAGCGGGCGCGGGGTATCTTCCTTGATCAGGCCATCTTGCGGATACTCTTCGACGTTCACCACATATTCCCCAGCGGCAAGCGGCGCAAGGGTGAACTCGCCCTGTGGGTCGGTCAGGCCGGCACGTGCCAGCATTTCGACGACGGGGAGATTGTGCTCTCTCTTGGCCGCTCCGCCGGTAATCCACGCATTGACCCAG
>JBDKTH010000146.1:0-2675 GCA_039680305.1 Thermoguttaceae bacterium
GAAGAGGCCTTCGCGGGCAAAGACCCACACATCTGGCTCTCGCCCCGAGCGCTGAAGATCCAAGCCCATACCGTGGCCGACACGCTCGCACAGCTTGATCCGGCCCACAAGGCCGACTACCAACGTAATCTGGCGGCCCTCGATGGGCAGCTTGAGCAGTTTGAAGTCCAGATCGGCAAGATGCTCGCCCCGATGCGAGGCAAGGCCTTTTTCGTCTATCACCCTGCCTGGGGCTATTTTGCCGACGCGTACGGCCTGCGGCAGATCGCCCTGGAACAGGAAGGCAAAGAGCACAGCGACCAGGAGTTGACCCACCTGCAGCAGTTGGCCAAGAAAGAGGACATCAAGGTGATCTTCGTCCAGCCGCAAATCGCCGGCCAGTCGGCCCAAGCCGTTGCCACCGCGATCCACGGCCGCGTCCAGGAGATCGACCCCCTCGACCCCAACGTCCCCGCCAACCTCCTCCACGCCGCCCAAGCGATTGCCGGTAGTGGAGAGTGAAGAGTGGAGAGACATTATTGGTCATTAGTCATTTCCTCATTCCTTCGTCCTTAGTCCTTACTCCTTCGTCCTTCCCCTCCCATGCCCGACGCTGAACCCGTCGTCGACATCCGTCACGTAACCTTCGGGTATCCGCCGCACCCCGAGTCGGATCCCGTCTTGGTGGATGTCTCGCTGCGCGTCGAGGCGACGGATTTTCTGGGGATCATCGGGCCCAACGGCGGTGGAAAGACCACGCTGCTAAAGATGATGCTCGGGCTGCTTCGGCCGCAACAGGGCACGGTCGCCGTGTTGGGTGAGACGCCCGAAAAGGTGCGGCCGCAGATCGGCTATGTGCCGCAGCATGCCCGGATCGACGCGAGCGTGCCGGCCAACGTGCTCGACGTGGTGCTCACCGGCCGGCTCAGCCGTTCCTCGTGGGGCTTCCGCTATCCACGCAGCGAGGTGGAGCGTGCCCGCGAAGCCCTGCGACGCACGGAAACCGACGACCTGGCCCGGCGGCGGATCGGCACGCTTTCCGGCGGGCAGCGGCAACGGGTCTTGATCGCCCGGGCCCTGGCGGCCGACGCCGAGTTGCTCCTCCTGGACGAGCCCACGGCCGGCGTCGACGAGCATGTGGAACGCAACCTGACCGACCTCTTGCACCGGCTCAACGAGCGGTGGCCGATCGTGATCGTAAGCCACGACATCTCTTTCGTTTCCACGCATCTCAAACGCGTCGCCTGTCTCAATCGCCGTCTGACCTGCCACGCGGCCGACGAGATTTCCATGACGGTGATCTCTGAAATGTATCATGGTCATGTGCGGGCGGTGCAGCATCGCGACGAGTGTCCACTGTCGGACCCGGGCTGTGGACAAGGGTGCGCGACCCCCGAAGGAAACCACGGCGACGCGGCTCACCAGCATCCCCATTCGCATGGCCCGAAGTCTTAGCCTCTAGCGATTCCACCTGCCGATGCAATTCTTCGACGACATGGCCCACAATCCGTTCCTGGTCACCGGGCTCCTCGCCGGGCTGTTGGCCAGTCTGGCCTGCGGGGTGATCGGCCCGTACGTCGTGACCCGGCGAATCGTGTTCCTCAGCGGGGCGATCGCCCACATGGCCGTCGGCGGGATCGGGGCGGCCGTCTTCCTCGCTGCCACTTTCCCGAGCCTGTTTGGCTGGCTGCGGCCGTTGCACGGCGCGACCCTCTCGGCGCTGGCCGCGGCCGTGATCATCGGGATTGTTCACGAGCGGGTCGCCGAGCGGATGGACACGCTCATCGGCGCGCTGTGGGCCGTGGGGATGGCCCTGGGCATCCTCCTGATCAAGTTCACGCCCGGCTACCAGGCCGAGCTGATGACCTACCTGTTCGGCAACATCAGTATCGTCTGGTGGGACCAAATCCGGCTGATCCTCATTCTCAACGCCATTGTCCTGTTTGCCGTGATCCTGTTCCACAAACGGCTCCTGGCGATCTGCCTCGACCCGCAACAGGCGGAACTCCAGGGGATCAACGTCCTGGCCACGAACATCGTCCTCTTGTGCCTGGTGGCCCTGACGGTGATCGCCTTGACCCAGGTCGTGGGACTGATCCTGGTGATCGCCCTGATCAGCCTGCCGGCGGCGACCGTCGCCCATCACGTCGGCCGGCTGTCATCGATGATGGTTGCCTCGACGATCCTCTGCACGTTGTTGACCACCGTGCCGCGGATCGCCGTCTACGGCACCGAGGTCAGTCCCGAGTCGGCGATCGTCCTGGCCGCCGGCGCGGTCTATCTGCTCAGCGTGCTGTTGCACCAGATTCGCCGGGCGTAATGTAGTGTCTCGGAAATGCCGGTACTTGTCCTGCGCAAGACAGGCGGGTCGGCATGCCACCCAACGCCACCATCCGTTACTGCACCCGAGGATTCTCCCTCGGTTTGCATTGGCCGGCGGGGGTGGGTATCCTGATCGTAGTCTGCGTGAACCGAACGAAGAAGTCGATCAGGGGGAAACCGCTCATGACTCGTGCACTTCTCGGCATGTTGGTCTCGGCAACCGTTATCTTCGGTCTGGCCACCGCGGGCTGGGCCCAACCGCCCAAACAACTCCGGGTGGCCACTTTCTCGTCGGACGTGACGCCGCCCATCGACGGGCATCCGCTGATCTGGATCGTCCCGGCCAAGACCATCGAGACGCCGCTGTTGGCCAA
>JBDKTH010001131.1:0-11013 GCA_039680305.1 Thermoguttaceae bacterium
GGTCTTGAAACCGGCGACCAGCCGCGCCGGGATCTGCTGGCTGCGAAGCATGAGCACCAATGCTGAGGCGAAATACTCGCAGTGGCCTCGCCGGTGCTTGGTGACAAAATCCTCGATCGGGTCGAGCGACCGATCGCGCGGCTGGCCTTCCAGACTGTACGCGAACCGGCCCGAGTCGCGCAGCATTCGCTCCAGATGCCGGGCCCGATTGACCCGATCGTCGGGCCTCAGCGACGTCTTGCGCAGCTCGTCGGCGGCGAAGGCCACCAGGCCCGGCAGGGTGTCGGTCGGCGGCATGTTCAGCAGGGCCTGACGCCGTAGCCGGCTCTCGTTGGGCGCCAGGTTGGCCTGCATATGATTGACAAAGGCCGTGGTATCCAATTCGTAGGTGAACTGCTTGGCGGCATACTCTCCCGCGCGGAGGAGTCGCTGTCGCTGTACGTCGAAGAGGAGCCGGCGATCGGGCTCGTCCTTGGTGCCCAGGTAGGGCCAAACGCAGAACAGCTCCTGGCGGTCCATTGGCTCGATCGTGATCGCCTGGCGGACCAGTTTTTCGCTCGGCAGGAGCGTGCCCCGCCTGACCGCACGATACTGCTCCCCGCCGGGATGCTCGTACGACTGCCATTGGCCGCGGGTGTAGTCGGTCAGCACGACGCCGCGCAGATGGAGTTCGCCTTGGACGATGTACGGTTGCCCGGCGTCGTCGAGGAAACGGATCCGCAGCACCTCCTGGCGGTTTTCGATCGCCTTGCCGAGTTCGCCGAGCTTGACCTTGTCGGAGAAGCCGACGCTCCGCAGCATCGCCCCGCCCGGGCCGCGCCAAGCACTATGGCCCAACCGCGGCATGATGAAGAAGAACGCCATCGCCAGCGCGAGCGTCCCGAGGGCGATTTTGGCCAATCGGCTCCAGAGTTCCCCGCCCATGGCCAACCGGCCCGGCGAACTCCCCAGGGAACTGGTGAAGCTGGGCGTCTGGCCGGCCAATGTCCAACGTCTTGCCGGCGCCGGTTCGGCGGTCGGCTCGTCGCCGGTTGGTGCGTACCGCGTCCGCTCGCCATGGAGGAAGGCCAACCCCATCGCCGACAGGCCGGCGGCCAGGTACACCACCAGCAGCACGCCGAACAGTGCCCCCTGGTTGAACGCCGCGGCAATGACCACCTCCAACAGGCTCAAGGACAATAACTGCCAATAGGTGCGGAGGTCCTTTTGCTGGAAGAGGAGGATCCCCTGCAGGTAGACGAGCAAGTTGCCGATAGCAAAGACCTGCGTAGGGTTGCGCAATCCGACCACTTGCCACAACGCCAGGATCACCGCCACCAACGCGGCGACCGTCGTGATCGGCCGATTCAGGCGGAACCAGCCAGCCACATCGGTCACCCAGACCGAGGCGAACGCCGCCACGGCCATCCCCAACGGCAGCCAAGGGCTTCGCTCGCCCATCCCGACGAGCAGGGTCGCCAGAGCAGCCAGGGTGGCCGTGTTGATTTGGAGCAGGCGTTCGAGATACACCGGGAGGCCTTGGTTCAGGGTTCAGGGTTCAGGGTTCAGGGTTCAGGCGGGGGGGGCGAGTAGTTGGGGTGCTTAACGATTCCGAAGCGAAATCCTGAACCCCGAACCCTGAACCCTCTTCTTTCCTTACTCGACCACAAACACCTCTGCCAGCTCCTCGCTGGCTGTGTTGACCACACGGAGCCGCCGGGCCAACTGGCGGCGATTCAGATCGTGGCTCATCGGGGCGAAGCGGGCGTCGCTCAGGTCGACCGGCCGGGTAGTGACCAGGATCACGTCGCTCCCCGTTTCGAGTTGGTCCAGAGCCTGCTTGAGCAACGCCGGCAAACGCTCTTCGGCCGAACCTTCGGCCAGGGCTAAGGCCTCCATGGCGTCCTCGTGGAGGACCATCGAGGCGGGACCGGCCAGGCACATTGGTTCCGCGGCCGTGATCCCCAACAACAGGTCGCTCCCTTCCTTGCGACACAGGTCGGTGAGCACCGTGGCCGCAAAACTGACGGCCAGTTCAACGTTTTCCAGGTCTTCGGCTGCTGGGGCGGCCGGCTGCCAGAGATCCAACAAGAGGGCCACGTCGCGGGTGCGGTGTTGCTCGAACTGGCGGACCACGAGGCGGCCGTGCCGGGCCGAGCTGCGCCAGTGGATCCAGCGGCGATTGTCGCCTTGACGCCACTCGCGCACGCCGAAGAACTCGCCCGAGATGCGGCTCTCGCGCCGCTCGCGACGGTGGGCGGCTTCAAACGTCTCGTGATGCCGCGTGGCCCAGGCCTGCGTCAGGCGGCCCAGCCGCGGGTAGACCAGCAGAGCGTCATGTTGATCCAAGGTGCGTGTGCGGCGGAAGAGCCCGAAGGGGAACCGGGTGGAAACGCGGAGCGGTCCCAGCCGATAGCGTCCTCGCTGAAACAGCCGGCCACGATAGACGCGGCTTTGGCACTGGCCGGCAGGGACATACCCAAACAGCACCGTCGGCCGAAGCGGCGGCGTCCCGTCGCCGTCGCGGCGGATTTGGTCCTCCACCACTACGACCCAACTGCCCAGGCGCTTGCGCGGGTTCTCCAGTTCCAGATTGACGGACAGCCGATCGCCGGCGCAGAGGCCGCGGGGCAGTTTGCGTCGCACCTCGAGCCCGCGGAGCGTGGCCGCCACCAGCCGCCAACTGAACAACACCGGCCCGACCAGCATCCCAGCGAGGATTAACAACAGATTCACCTGCCGCAGCATCGCCGCGCAGAGCACGAACGCTAGCACGCCGAGATAGTACCACCCCTCGCGGCAGATCGCGGTTCGGGCCGCAGTCGGGCCTCCGAAGCGAAGCCGCAGACGGCTAAGCCGCAAGCGGCGAAACCAATCTCGATTGCCGATCCCATTCACTATTCACCACTCCCTACCCGGGCACGGGGATTTCGTCAACCAGTCGGGCGATCAGGGCTTCGATCGCATCGCGGTGGCCCCCGTGGAGATAGCCCTTGGTGATCACGCGATGGGCCAGCGTGGGCACGGCCAGACGCTTGACGTCATCGGGAATCACGTACGAACGGCCCTCGACCAGCGCCAAGGCCTGGCTCGCCCGATAGAGGGCCAACGTGCCGCGGATGCTCACGCCGACGTGCAGGTCTTCGCTCTCGCGCGTGGCGTGGACCATGTCCAGCAGATAGCCGTTGATCGCCTCGTCGACCTTCACCTGGCGCACGGCCTGCTGTAACTGGGCCACCTGGTCGGTCGTTAGCACGGCCTCCAGCCGGTCGACCGGTTCGCCCTCGCGATGGCTGGTGAGCACTTCCAGTTCTTCGGCCCGATCGGGATAGCCCACGGAGATCCGCAGCAGGAACCGGTCCAGTTGGCTTTCGGGGAGCGGATACGTCCCCTCGAACTCCAGCGGGTTTTGCGTGGCGATCACCATGAACGGCTGTGGCAAAGGATGCGTCTGGCCATCGGCCGAGACTTGGCGCTCGCTCATCGCTTCCAACAGAGCGCTTTGCGTGCGCGGCGTGGTGCGGTTGATCTCGTCGGCCAATAGGATATGGGTGAACACCGGGCCGGGGCTGAACGTGAACTCGTGGCTCGTGGCATCGTAGAGGCTGCTGCCGGTAATGTCGGCCGGCAACAGGTCGGGCGTAAACTGGATCCGGCGGAACCTGCCGGCGATGCTCTTGGCCAAGGCCTTGCCGATCAGCGTCTTCCCCACGCCGGGCACGTCCTCCAACAGCACGTGTTCGCCGGCCAGCAGGGCGACGACACACAGTCGGACCACCTCCCGTTTCCCCCGTACGACGCTCGCGATATTGGCTTCCAGACGCTCGATCAGCTTGTCCAGGTCATCCACGCTCATTGCTCCCATCGCAAAACAGGTCAGGCTTTCCCTCATGGTAGCTTGTTCGCTCCCAAGGGGTCCAGCCCTGACCGCCAACCGCCTTGTCAGTTGAGCGAGCGAGGGGCGAGCGGTATAATAGGCTAACCAGGGGGGGCAGTTCGCTGCCATGTCCAGCACGCGATTCAGCGGCACGGAACAGAGGGTGTCTTGATGGCCACCAGCGATCGCGACTCCCGGGTGGAGTCGGGCCCGCGGACTCATGTCCAGCCGCCTCCGGTGCAGACCGTCGAGGCGTCGGCCGACGATCGCAGCCTCTTCGACGAGCTCTTCGGCGTTCTCCCGGCGTGGGTCATCAGCATGATCTTGCACATGGTGGCCGTGTTGCTGGCCGGGATGTGGATCATTCCGGTCGAGAAGGAGGATCCCTGGATCACGCTGTCCACGTCGATCAGCGATCAGGAGTTGGAGGGGGAGGCGGTGGAGTTCGAAACGCCGCTCATCGCCCCGCCGGTGGAGGATCCGGGCAAGGTCACACTGGACCCCACCATCGATCTGAAACCGCCCGGCGACCCGGAGTTGAAAGTCGACCAGCCGATCATGGCCGTGGCCCCGCCCGTCAGCAGTTCCCCGGAGGCGGAGACGAAATCGGAGACCTCCGACACCTCGAGCGGCCTGCCGACGGCAGGCGAGGGGGGCTCGCTGGCCGGACGCAATCTGGCGATCCGGGCGGAGATCGTCAAACGCGAAGGCGGGACCTCGGAGACGGAAGCCGCCGTGGCGGCGGGGCTCCAGTGGCTTGCCCGGCACCAGAACGCCAACGGCAGTTGGAGCCTGCACGCCTTTCACCAGGCCCCCAAGGCCACTAGTCCGCCCGAGGGGCTTGGCCAGATGAGCGACGTGGCCGGGACGGCCCTGGCGCTGCTCCCGTTCCTCGGCGCCGGCAACACACCGACCAAGGGTGACTACTATCGCGAAGTCGCCCAGGGGCTGACTTGGCTGGTCCGGCAGCAGGGATCCGATGGCGACCTGCGCGGGACGGGAGTCGGCCGGATGTACGCCCACGGCCAGGCGACGATCGTCTTGTGCGAGGCCTATGCCATGACCGGGGACCAGCGGCTTCGCGAGCCTGCCCAACGGGCGGTGAATTTCATCGTCAAGGCCCAGCATCCGGCCGGCGGCTGGCGCTACTCTCCGGGCGAGCCCGGCGACACGAGCGTGCTGGGATGGCAACTGATAGCCTTGCGCAGCGGACGCATGGCCTATCTGGCGGTCCCTGAAGCGGCCTTTAATCTGGCGGCCAAGTACCTGAATCGGGCCAAGGTCGACCGATATGGGGGGCTCTACGGTTACCTTCCCGGCCATCGCCATACGCCGACCATGACCGCCGAAGCCCTGTTGTGCCGCCAGTATCTCGGCTGGCCGAAGACCCATCCCGGATTGCAGCACGGCGTGCGTTACCTGATCAAGGACTACCGGCCGCGTGAAGAGGCTCCCGACATCTATTACTGGTACTACGGGACCCAGGTGATGCACAACATGGGCGGTTCCAATTGGGACCTGTGGAACCAGCGGATGCGCAAAGTGCTCGTCGATCTCCAGCGGACCGACGCCGGACTGGCCGGCAGTTGGGACCCCCGCGGCCCATTCGCCGACACCGGCGGCCGAATCTACATGACCGCCCTGGCCATCTGCTGCCTTGAAGTCTACTACCGCTACATGCCCATGTATCACAGCGACGTGGTGCAGGAGTACAAGGGGGAAGGACAAAGGACTAAGGACGAAGGACGAAGGAAGAGAGGAGAAGAGGCCAAGGACGAAGAATAGATCGCCTTTTTTCTCGCGCATTTTCCCTACGAGGACTTTCTATGCTTCTTTACGTCATTCGCCATGCATGGGCGGAACCGTATGGGGATCCGGACTGGCCGGATGATGCGGAGCGTCCGCTGACCGCGGAGGGGAAGAAGCGGTTTGCCGACATAGTCAAATCGCTCGCCTCGCGAGGCTTTGCCCCCGAGCTGATTGCCACCAGTCCGCTGGTCCGTTGCCGGCAGACGGCCGAACTGGTGGTCAAAGGGCTCAAGGGTAAGCCGAAACTGGTGGAGCGGGAAGAACTTCGGCCCGGCAGCAACTTGGACGTTCTCTTGGCCTGGACCGCCCAAGAGGCCGGCGAGCACAAGGAACTCGCCTGGGTCGGGCACAGCCCTGATGTCGAAAACCTCGCCACCGCCCTGATCGGCGATCCCGGCGCCCACATCCGTTTTTCCAAAGGCGCCATCGCCGCCATCGAATTCCCCGCCCTCCCCGGCCTCCGCGAAGGCGAACTCCGCTGGCTCGTCACCGCAAAAGTGCTCGGAGTGTAGAAGGGAGAAGGACGAAGGAGAATGACCAATGACCAATGGGGAGACCATGTGTTCCTTCATTGGGCATTGGTCATTTCTTCTTTCTTCCCTTCGTCCTTAGTCCTTTTCTCATCGCCTCCATCTCTCCTGTCTTGACAGAATTGACAGGCATTCTTGTCACTAAGCCCCCCATTTCGTACAATGGACCGGAGTGCTTGGGTCCGCCGACGGCGGTCCGGAGCGTGGCGACGTCCTGCCGAGGGGAATCATGGCACCCGACGAAGAAGAGATCTACCAAGAGCACATCCTCGATCACTACGAAGATCCTTTCCATCGCGGGGAGTGTCCCCATTGCACGCATATGCATGAGGACGACAACCCGCTTTGCGGAGACGTGATCCGCATGACGATGAGCATCGACGAGGCGGGGAAGCTCCAAGAGGTCTATTTCGACGGCGATGGTTGTTGCATCAGCCAGGCCGCGGCCTCAATGCTCACCGAGCGTTTTGAGGGGCGGACCGTCGAGGAGGTCAAAGGGTTCACGGCCCAGGACATGCTCGGGCTGTTCGGCGTGAAACTGACCCCCAACCGGCAAAAGTGTTGCCTGCTGCCATGGCGCGTCTTGCAGGCGGCGATTTACGCCCCGGTCAAGTCCTCCAATGGCCAATCCGGCGCAAAAGGATCGGAATAGGAAGCATGACGAGCACTCGCGAGTCGACCGCTCTGGATCCCAATCGTTACCGTCCCGACTTCCCCATCCTCTCTCAAGTCCTCCACGATGGCGTGCCGCTGATCTACTTGGACAACGCCGCCACCACGCAGCGGCCGCGTCAGGTGATCCAGGCGATCGTCGACACTTACGAGCAGCACTACGCCAACGTCCATCGCGGCATCCACTGGCTGGCCGACCAGACCACGGATCTGTATGAAGCCGCTCGGGAGAAGATCCGTGCATTCATCAACGCTCCCAGCACGGATCAGGTAGTTTTCACCTGCGGCGCGACGGCCGCGATCAACCTGGTCGCCCGGAGCTGGGGCGATGCCAACGTGCGCGAAGGGGACGAAATCGTCGTCACCGAGATGGATCATCACTCCAACCTCGTCCCCTGGCATCAACTGGCCGAGCGGACCGGCGCCGTGATCCGCTGGATTGCCGCGACCGACGACGGACGGCTCGACCTGAATGTCTTGGATCAGGTGCTCACTCGTCGAACCAAGCTGGTGGCGGTCACCGGCGTTTCCAACGTGCTGGGCACGATCAATCCCTTGCCCGAGATTATCACGCGGGCACATGACGTGGGGGCCGTGGTCCTAGTCGATGGCGCCCAGAGCGTGCCGCACCTCGCGACCGACGTCGTGGCACTGGACGCCGATTTCCTCGCCTTCAGCGGCCATAAGTTGTTGGGCCCCTCGGGCGTCGGCGTGCTGTATGGCAAACGGGACCTGCTGGAGGCGATGCCGCCGTTCATGGGCGGCGGAAGCATGATCCGACGCGTGAAGATCGACAGCTTCGAGCCGGCCGACATCCCCGTTCGCTTCGAAGCCGGCACCCCTCCGATCGTTCCGGCTATTGGCCTCGGCGCGGCGATCGACTACCTCAGTGCCATCGGCCTGGAGGCGATCCACGCCCACGAGCAGCGTCTGACCCAGCGGGCTCACGAAGTCCTCAGCCGCATCACCGACGCGCGGATCATCGGCCCGGAGCCGAAAGACAAGGGCGGGATCGTCAGTTTCACCCTCGGGCGGATCCACGCCCACGACGTGGCTCAACTGCTCGACCGCCACGGCGTCGCCATCCGCGCCGGGCATCACTGCGCCATGCCCCTGCACAAACGGTTCGGCCTGACGGCCACCAGCCGGGCCAGCTTCTACTTCTACAACACCCTCGACGAGATCGACCGCTTTGGCGAGGCCCTGGAGCAAGTCCAGCACGTCTTCCAACGCCGCAAGTCCACGCCCAAGCCCGTCGACCCGAAGTGCTAGGCGGTCTCCCCCGGATGCCAGCGTTCCATGTGTTGGGCATGCGTTGGCAAATACGCGCCAGGCTGGAAGTAATGGTCGTAGAACTCTAGATCCAGGTGATGCGCCTGGAGGTACATGAACACGAGCACCGACGGCACCGTGCCGGGGAACTTGCCAAAACGGTCGAGGATGTACTGGGCCTGGATCGCGACGCACTCCTTGAACTCCTCACTGTGCACCTCGGCGCTGGAACGCACTTTGGCACTCTCCTTCCAGGGGCCAGGGGTGGCGGCGTGGAACGGTCCGCCCGGGCGGTACTTCCGTTGAACAAACGCCTCCACCGCCGCGAGCATGTCTGCGTAGTGGGGCGGGCAGTAGGCCTCGAACACGCCGGGTAGTCCGGTGGGGTTCGGGAGCGACCACCCCTGTGCCCAATCGTAGCGAAATCCTAGCCCCGGCACGTTCGGATCGCCGCTGGCGCCGAGGATCGAGTAGGGGTTGATCCCGTTGAACATCCAGCCCCCCAATCCCATGGCTTGAAGCGTGAGCACCCCGGCATAGCAGGCCGAAACGATCTCGGCCGTGGATTCCAGCATCGAGTAGCGCTCGAAGAAGCTCAGCGGCAGCGGATTGTCCGGGTCATAGAGGTGGCGGAACCGCTCCAGCCCGGGGATCGGGTTGCCGTGGACGTCATCGTGAAGACAGTAGCCGTTCTGCAGGTAGTAGCAGAGGCCGGCGATGTTGTGCTGGGCCAGATCGGCCACGGGAAACACGAGCAGACTCCCCGGCTGATTGACGACCCACGTGTTGTGCCCTTCCAGGTGCGGGTCTTGCGGCGGGAGATAGAGACGCTTGTCGGCCAGCTTGCGGATTCGTTGCCGGTGAGCCTCGGCAAGGTCGGCCAGGTCCGTCGGCTCGTTCGGCGTCTTGGGCACCATCGCTGGCGCATCGCGGGTCGCGAAGAAGTAGACGCCCGTGTCGTCGGTGAAGAAGAACTCGCTGATCTGAAAGCCGGCCGGCGAGGGAAACGTGCGTCCGCCGGCGCCGGCCGAGTAGTTGGGCAAATGGGGCGCGTAGCGGGCATTGTGGGAGATCATGAAATGCCAGCCCGTGTTGCCCCCCATCGCGGTGAGCACGAGCATACGTTCCAACTCGGAAAGCGGCATCGGGGCGTGACGCGACTGGTAGGCCAGTGGCCCATCGGGAATCGTCGCTCCCCGCAGAAATCGCCGCGAACGCCGACCCAACAAGGCCTGCACTAGGGGGAACCCGAGCATGTCCTGAAAACCAGGGGGATAGTCGGTAAGACTCATCCGGGGCCTCCTTATTGCCGAAAGTTATAGCATTGAAAGCGGCGAATGCCCTCGCTCTCAACGCACGCACCTTGGCATTCTAGGCCTCGGGGCGAGCCCTCCGCGCTATTGACTCTTGACCGCCGCCTCAAGTTTCGCGGCTGCTTCCTCGACCTCGTTTTCCGCCATCTGTTCCCGGTGGCGATACTCCATCAGGAGGCGATATGTCTCGTCTGAGACGTCTCCGGAAGCGATCCTTTGAAGGTAACGCTTGACCGCTTGCGTCTCGTTTAAGACCCGCTGAGATTTGTGCAGGACTTCTTGGAACGCGGACCGGGCCGTTGGGGCCAGTTGAGGAGGAATCCGAGTGCTTACGACTTGTTTCCACTTCTTCTCCGCCAGATCCACGTTCACCAACGCTCTTCGGGCTTGGATCCGCGCCTGCTCCGTTTCCCAGTCCGATGCGCGGGCCGGTTCGCCGCAGAAAAGCCCGATGACGATGATCGCAAGAAGGCTTTCCGATGCAACAGCGAGGTTGCTTCTCATGGTCTACCCCTAAACCTGCTACCAAGGCATCGCTGAAGATGGATGCTATGCAATCATAGCTTATATGGGCTTCCCCAAGGTGCCTGTCAAATCCGCGACACTCGCATCTTCCGTACCCCCCGGTTGGACGCGGGTTGGATGGCATGCCGTCACGCAGCGTAGCCGTGGGTCGGCTGTTGCTGGGCCAGGAAGACAAGCTGAGGAAGTCGCTGTGGTCCGTGACGGTAGACCACCCAGCCCACGAGACCCCCGGCGCCAAATCTTGCCCCGCTGGTCCTGGTTTGATAACCTGGATAGTTTAGGAACTCCTTTGTCAGGCTCTCTGGGGAACGGATGAACGGAAACGGTCAACCACGGGTTATCGACCTTACCGAGCAGATCCGCATTCGCGGGGCACGGGTCCACAACCTGCAGAATCTCGACCTCGATATTCCCCATAATCAACTAGTGGTCGTTACGGGCCCTAGTGGATCGGGGAAAAGCTCGCTGGCATTCGACACCCTCTATGCCGAGGGCCAACGTCAGTATATCGAGAGCCTCTCGGTCTACGCGCGGCAGTTTCTTAACCAGATGGAACGCCCCGACGTTGACCTGATCGAGGGGCTCCAGCCAACCGTTTCCATCGATCAGCGGGCCGGGATCCGCAATCCCCGCAGCACGGTCGCCACCGTCACGGAGATCTACGACTATCTGCGGCTCCTCTACGCCCGGGTCGGCGAGGCCCGCTGCTACCAGTGCGGTGCCCCGATCCGCCAGCAGTCGCCCGAGCAGATCCTCGATACGCTCCTCTCCCTGGCCGACGGCACGCGCATGATGATCCTGGCCCCGATCGTGCGCGGGCGCAAAGGGCAGCACAAGGAGATCTTTGAGGCGATCCGCAAGGCCGGCTTCACCCGGGCTCGGGTCAATGGCACGGTGGTCGATCTCGACGATCCGCCCGAACTGGTCCGCCAGAAGTCGCACAACATCGAGGCGGTGATCGACCGCGTCGTCGTGCGCGCGGGAGCCCGGAATCGGCTGGCCGAGTCGATCAATCTGGCGATCAAGCACGGCGAGG
>JBDKTH010000964.1:0-4285 GCA_039680305.1 Thermoguttaceae bacterium
TCGCCATCGGCGATCATGAACAGTGTTTCAACGTCGGGGGCCAGGCGGCGGTTGGCCATCATCATGGTCAATTCGGCCGCGATGTCGGTGATGGGCCGCACCCCTCGGACCATGATTTGGGCCCCGCACTGTTTGACGAACTCCACGGATAGTCCGGAAAACGTGCGGATCTCGATATTCGGCAGATGGATCGTCGCCTGGCGGATTAGATCGACTCGCTCCTCGGCGGTGAACATCGGGGCCTTTTCGACGTTGATTCCCACGGCCACGATCAAGCGGTCGTACAATCGACTGACCCGCTCGATGACGTTCAAGTGTCCGAGGGTGATCGGATCGAAAGATCCGGGATAGACGGCGATCCGAGGGTTGGGCTCATTCATTGCGAACCATCCTGTGCGAGTCTGCCACGCGTTTGTTCGCCCACCGTGGACGGGTCCCTAGGAGGCGATATCGTCCTTCAAGGTTCCATTATAGCGCGGAGCCAAGTGCGTGAAACCGGTTTGCCTCACTTCAGGGCCGCGATCAGTCGTTCGAGGTCGTCATTGTTGTTGTAGGCGTGTGGACTAATCCTGAGTCGCCCGGCTCGGCAGCTCAGGGCGACCCCCTGGTCGAGGCATTGCTGGCGCAGGGCCTGTGGATCGCGACCTGGGAAGCTGAACGACACAATCCCGCTTTTGTGCCCCTCGCAACGCCGGCTGTGAAGCACGGCACCGATCTGGCACAATCGTTCACAGGCCAAGTCAGTGATTTGGGTAATCCGCTCCCCCAGAGCCGCCGGTCCGAACTGACCGAGCAACTCCAGGCTCGCCTGAAGGGCCAGCAGTCCCACCATGCTCTGCGAACCGCCTTCATAGCGAGCCGCCGAGTCCTTTAATGTCAGCTCAATGTGGTTGAAATCGTAGCAATGGGCCACGCTGTTCCAGCCGATTCCGACAGGTCGCAGCAGCGAAAGATGCTCACGACGGGCAAAAAACACTCCGGCGCCCTCGGGCCCCAGGAGCCACTTATGGCCATCGGCAGCCAGGAAGTCGATCGGCGTTTCGCTGACGTCGAGAGGAAAGACTCCCAAGCCCTGGATCGCGTCCAAGAACAGCAGAGCCCCACAACGATGGACGATCTCGGCGAGTTGGGCGAGGTCGTGCCGCCAGCCATTGGAGTAGCTCACCCAGCTGACGGCCACGACCCGGGTTCGGCGGTCGCAGGCTGCCGCGATTCGGTCCAGGCTGGCGACTCCTTCTTCAGCGGGGATTCTGCGGACCTCGACGCCCCGCTGGGCCAGCGCCATCCAGGGATACTGATTGGTGGGAAACTCATCGCCGGGGAAGACCACGTTGTCGCCCGGTTCCCAGGGGAACCCTTCGGCCACGAAGTTGATCCCTTCAGTGGTGCTATGGATCAGGGCGATTTCGTCGGCGTGGGCATGGACCAACCGGGCGGCCTGCTGGCGAAGCCCCTCGACCTGCTGGGCCCACTTAGGCCAGAAGATGTCGCCGTTCTGCGAAGCTTCCTCTGCCCAGGCGGTTAGCCTTACGCGGGTTGGTTCCGGCAGGGGGGAAACCGCGGCATGGTCGAAGTAGGCCCAACGCTGGGCAACTGGCATCTGCCGCCGCAATCCGGCCCAATCCATCGCCGCCTGTGTCGCTTGTCCAGGTATCGTGCTCATGATTTCGGTTTCTTCTTGCGTCTCCAAGGGCTTTCTGAGCTTTAGCAGTGGAGAAGGTGCCTAGTTTGAACTATACTAGCAACTTTGAAGGAAGAACTCATCTAGTCGTTGTTGCCGCCTAAGGGAACGCTTCAATGCCGAAAGCCTTGTGCTTCCTTGCGCTTGCCGTCGCGGTTCTGCTGTTGATCATGTTTGGGCTCGACATGGCGACGGGGATGCCATTTAGCGGCCACAGCAAAGCGATGGATGTTGGGTTTATCATCGCCTCGGTCGTTCTCGGCTATCTGGGCTGGAATACCTTGCGCGAGCAGGTCTAGCGTCTCTCCCGCCCAATTCGATTGCCCCTTTGAAGCCGTGCTTTGCCGAGTCAACTGGCTAGGCATCACAGTGCGGCAATCATCGCGTCGATCAGCCCGCCCATCGTATACTCCGTGGCTTCCGCTGCCGGCTCGTATCCCAAATCGCGAAGCGTGGCCGACGTTACAGGGCTGATGCTGGCCAGTTTGACGCCACGCAGACTCTCCCCGAACAGGCGAACCAGCGATCGGGCGATCGTTGAGCTGGTCACGGTCACCCAATCGACTTTGCTGGCCGATATTGCTTGGGCGATGTGCGGGTCAGGTTGTTCGACGTCCGTGTTTTGATAGACAACCACCTGGTCCACGAGGCCGCCGGCGGCCGTCAGGGTTTCGGCCAGCACTTCCCGGCCGCGGCTGGCCCGGGCCAGCAAGAATCGGTTGCCGGCCGCGTCCCCTGCCAGAGCTTCGGCCAGGGCCTCGGCGCGATACTCCCCGGGGATCAAGTCCGCCTTCAGGTGATACCGGGCGAGTTCGTCCGCCGTTCCGGGCCCGATCGCCGCCAGCTTGATGCGGCCCAGCTTTCGCAGGTCACCCTTTGTGCTACACAGCCGATCTAAGAGCGAGCGCACGCCGTTGCTGCTGGAGAAGACGAGCCAATCGTAGTCGGCCAGCCGGCCCAGGGCCGCGTCGACCTGCTCCCAGTCCGCGGGAGGGGAGATCTGGATTGCCGGCTGGAGCAGCACCTCGGCCCCCTGCCGGCCAAGCGGCTCGACCAGCTCCTGGGCCTGATCCCTGGGGCGGGTGACGACGATCCGGCAGCCAAACAGCGGCCGACTGGTGAACCAGGAGACCTCGGCTGCCAGCGACACCACCTCTCCCACGACGACCACCGCCGGCGGTCGGATGTGTTGCTCGGAAATCACGGAGGCCACGGTCCCCAGTGTGCAACGCACGGTTGTTTGGTCGGGCCAGGTGCAACGGCGAACGATCATCGTGGGCGTATCCGGCGATTTTCCCCGGGCAATGAGCGCCTCGCTCCAATGCTTGGCCGAGGTCACGCCCATGTAAAAGATCAGCGTACCGGGAAATCCGGCCAACGCCTCGTAGTTGAGCTGTGGGCACTGCTTGTCGTGGCGTTCCTGGCCGGTCACCAGGGCGACGGCCGAGGCGTGGCTCCCGTGCGTGATGGGGATGCCCGCGTATCCCGCTGCTGCCAGGGCGGCCGTTACCCCAGGCACGGTTTCGTACGGAATACCGGCACGACGAAGGGCCTCGGTTTCCTCGGCACTGCGACCGAAGATATCGGGGTCTCCCCCTTTCAGTCGAGCAACCACCCGGCCCGATCGTGCCGCTTCGACCATCCAATCGTTGATCTGGGTTTGAGGGACGGACCGTTGCGTGCTGTGGTGGCCCAAGCCGATTAGCTCTGCCGTCGGGCTGGCGTAGTTCAGAATCGTCGGGTTCACCAGGTAGTCGTAGAGCACAAGATCTGCGCAACGCAGGCACTCCACCCCCCGAATAGTGATCAGGCCAGGGTCGCCGGGGCCGGCGCCAACCAAATAGACTCTGCCAGATGTGGGGCGGTGGGTGTGCATGATTCGAATGGTTCTCTTGGAATAGAGTCTACCGCAGGCAGGCGGGATCTTGCCAGGGTGGCTTGCCGGAAAAGGGGCAAAGGCAAGGCGTTGTGTTGCCAAACGAAGCTGCTAGAATAGAGCTGCTGCGAATTGGTAATAATAGCAACGGGTTGGGCGATTCTTGTCGGCCCCCTGGCCCTGCTGGCTCTCCTGCAAAGTGCGAGCTCCCATGGCGTCGGAACAAAACTCAGATCAGTCTCCGCAAGGCAGTGGCGGCAAACGGAAGGAATTGCCGCCGGCCACACGCAAGCGATTGCAGCGGTGCTTTGAGCACTCGAATCGCATGATGGCCCAGGAGAACTACGACTACGCCGTGACTCTTCTAACGGACTGCGTGGTTGCCGATCCCTCGGACTATCAAGCCCTGGCGTGTTTTCTTGGTTGCCTGCGAAAGAAGTATAACGACAACAAGAAGGGGGACAACTTATCCTTCATCAAGGGGGCTAGTGTCCGTCGGACCGTGGCCAAGGCCGAGTCCCAGGAGGATTGGGATGGGGTCATTAAGGCCGGTGTTGAAGCGCTCAAGCTCAACCCATGGGATGTGCATACCCTCGACAAGATGGCCGCGGCCTGCAAAGAGATGGGCTTTGATGAGTCCGAGTTGGCCTATCTGAAAGCGGCCTTGGAAGCCAATCCCAAGGATCCGGATGTCTGCAAGCGTTGTGCGATAGCGCTCACCGAACGAA
>JBDKTH010000011.1:0-3108 GCA_039680305.1 Thermoguttaceae bacterium
CAGTGGCGGGCCTCGCATGCTCGGCACCGCCCTACCTGTTTTGTTCGTCAAAACCCGTTCGGCCTATTGCTGTCATTCGCCCCGCTTCAGGCCGCCCTCCTCACCCAGCCCCCCCACGCGAGCAATCCCGACAGCCCTCGTGCGTTTTACCCAGTCGCAACTTCGTCCAGGCTCTAGTCCAACAGGAAAACCGACTCCTACACTTGGTACTGGAGCGAAGCAGGCGAAGGAGCGAGACGACGATGTGACTTAGTCCCTCGCCCCGGGCACAGGGAATCCTTGCCTTTCGTCTGATCGCCTCTGCAGATCGCAGCGATTGCATTGTCCAGGTGTCACCTTTGGACTTCGACGCCGGATGCCGGTGCTCCGACGGTGACGATCGTGGCTGTTTGACCGACGTGCGGCCCTTTTTACAGGCTTCGCCGCAAGGCATTGCCGTGATCCCGGTCCGCGCCGCCAAAAGGCTCCATCCCTGACTGCCACCGACATGTCGGACCGTCCCCCACGCTTCTGGCCGCCTTTGCGCAACTGGCCTCCCATCCTGCTTGGGCTGCTCGGGTTGACGGGGCTCTATGTGGTCAGCCGGTACAACTTCACTGCTTTCCATGCGCTCGCGGAAGCCTTTTCTATCACCATTGCGGTTGCCGTCTTTGGGATCTTTTGGAACACCCGCCATCTGCTGCAAAACGGCATGTTCTTGGTGATCGGGTTAGGGTGTCTGTTTGCCGGCCTTTTCGACCTGATCTACATTTTCGCCTATCCGGGCATGTCGGTGTTTCCCCATGCCGAGGGGAATCTCGCCTTGCAGGCAAAGACGGTCGCCCAGTGGTTTGTGAGCGTGTCGTGCGTGGCGGCCTTCCAGTTTGTTCGTCGCAAGCTCAACCAGAGCCTTGCCTTGTTGGTCTACAGCGTGATCGCGGCGCTGGCCTTCCTGGCGATCTTCTATTGGCGAGTCTTCCCGGACTGTTATGTGGAAGGCGTGGGGTTCACTGCCTTCGCGCGAATTGGCCTGGTGAGCAGTTCCGCCGCGTATCTTGGCGCCCTCATCTTGCTGGTCCGCGTCCGGAGCGACTTCGACCGCCAGGTGTTCCAGTTCCTGGCCGCAACCCTGATCGCATTCCTCGTTCAGGATACGCTTTCCGCCCTGGCCGTGGACCTCAACGGGCCTGCCCGCACCCTCGCGCATTTGTGCCAGGTCGTTGCACTCTTCTTCGTCTACAAGGCGTTCGTCGAGGTGGGGCTGCGCAAGCCCTACGACCTCCTTTTCCGAAGCCAGCAACAGTACGCGGAGGCCTTGGAGCGCCATCAGCGGTTCCTCGAGACAGTGCTGGAAAACGTCCACTCTGCCATCATCACCTGCGACGCCAATGGCGTTCTCACCCTGTTCAACCGCGCGGCACGCGAGTTTCACGGCCTGCCCCAGGCCCCCATCCCCGCCGAGCAATGGGCAGAGTATTACGACCTCTATCACCCCGACGGCAAGACGCGGATGAGAATGCAGGAGATCCCGCTCTTTCGGGCCCTGCAGGGCGAACACATCCGTGACGTGGAGCTGATGGTCGTTCCGAAGACCGGACCGGCGCGAACCTTCGTCGCCAACGGCGAACCCCTGATTGGCAAGGATGGCCAGAATCAGGGGGCGGTGGCGACCATGCACGACATCACCGAACGCAAGCGGGCCGAGGACGAACTCAGACGCGCCAACGAAGTCCTCCAGCAGCGCGCCGCGCAACTCCGGGCCCTGGCCTCGGAACTCACCCAGACCGAACAGCGGGAACGCCGCCGCCTGGCCCAGGTGCTCCACGATCACCTCCAACAACTGCTCGTCGCCGCCCGGATGCAAGTGAAGCTCGCCAGCCGCAAGGTCACCGACGATCAGGTGGCCAAGTCGCTCCGGCAGATCGACGAGCTGTTGGAGCAGTCGATCGCCGAATCCCGCTCCCTGACCGTCGAGCTGAGCCCTCCGGTCCTGTTCGACCGGGGGCTGGTCGGTGGGCTGGAATGGCTGGCCCGGCGGTTCCTGGAAAAGCACCAACTGCCGGTCTTTCTCGACCTGGACGGCGACGCCGAACCCGTCGACGAGGGAACGCGGATCTTCCTGTTCCAGACCGCCCAGGAACTCCTGTTCAACACGGTCAAGCACGCCCAGGCCCAGTCGGCCCAGATCCACTTGACGCGCGAGGGGGACTACGTGTGCCTGGTGGTGGCCGATGACGGCCGGGGCTTCGACCCTCTCCTCAAGAAAACCACCAGCACCTCGGGCGGCTTCGGCCTGTTCAGCATCCACGAGCGTCTGACGCTGATCGGCGGTCACCTGGAGGTCATCTCGGCCCCCGGCGAGGGAACCCAGATGGTGATCGAGGTGCCCGGCGGGAAAAAGGGATAGGCCGATGGGACGTATGGGACCCCTCCCCCCAACTTTTCTTGGCCCCTGGCCCACTGAAAAGCTGGAAATTGGGCCAGCCGATCCGCTATGCTCAGAATCGCAGCCGATGGCTGAGTGAATTCGATAGCCGTAGCGCTCCGGGTTCGCTTCACACCCCCTACGAAAAGAGCCTAGCAACCAATCATGCTCTCCGAAAACCAACGCCATGAACTGATCGGCCTGATCGTTGCCGGCTACAGCCGCTACGCCGCGGCCCAAAAGGTCGGCTGTGCGCGGAGCACGATCTATCGCCTCGCCGCCCGCGATCCGGTGTTCGGTGAGCGCCTGGCCGAGGCCGAAGAGCTGGCCGGGGGGCCCGACACGCGCGCGTTCCTCCAACAGCCGAAGCACTGGCGGGAGGCCGCCCGGGTCCTCCAGCAGATCAACCCCGAGGATTTTCGCCTGCGCCGCCGCCAAGTCCCGTCGACCAGCTTCAGTCTCCGCGGCGAGGCCGAGTTGTTCGGCGAGCTGATGGAGATGGTCCTCCCCGCGGTCTCCGACGAGGTCTACTCCTTCCTGATCCGCGAGATCAACAAGCTCCTGGCCGGGTACGACGCCTGCGACGTGCCCCAACTGGAGGACGCGACTAAGACCGAGTTCACCTCGGATCGCCCCTCGCAAACGTGTGCCACTGCTTGCCTGGAGGGCGCGCCGTGCAGCGACTCCGTTTCGTCTGGATCTTG
>JBDKTH010001335.1:0-3613 GCA_039680305.1 Thermoguttaceae bacterium
CACCCGAACGTCGCCGCCAAGAAGAGCGAGTGGTTCGAGTTCAAGCACTACCGGAAGGGCGGCGGCAAGTTCTGGACCTCCAAGGCGGGGATCAACCTCTACTTTGTGATTCCCAAGGCCCAGATCGCGTTGCTTTCCGAGAAGGGATACAGCGACGTTCCGGTACTCATCGGCGGCCGCAAGTGCCGCCTGAACGTCAGTGGCGGGACCGGTCCGGGCGGCTGGACCGACTACGTGCGTCCTGTGGTCCACGTCGGCTGCGGCTGGACGATCGCGGCCCTCAAGGCGCTTGCGACGGTTGCCCTCAGCCCAGACGAGTGCCGCTGGCAAGGGATCAACCTGGCGATCGAGCCGCTCAAGGACGGCCAGTGCGCCGGGTTCATGGAGACGGCGGCCGCGGTCACGATGCGGACCAGGCTAGGGCCCGGCAGTCAGGTGCTCTTGCGAACCGGCTGGGACTACCAGGGCAGCCAGGGGCCGTTTGTCGTCGAGTCCCGGCCGGGCCGGAAGCGGTACTTTTTCTGCACGGCCGGGGCGACGCGCGTTCGCATCCCGTATGCGGCGATCGACTGGATCAAGACCGCCGAGGTCAACGGCGGGGACGTTCCCGGCCCGGTGCTGGTCAACCGCATCGGCCCTCTTCCGGAAACGATGTCCGTCTGAAGCGGCGTTACGGTCGTCGTGTCCCAGGAGGATCCTCATGTGCGAAATCTTGACCTGTACCTGTTGCGGCCGAGGCCTGCGGGACACGCCCCAAGAAAACGCGTCGCATGGAGCATCCCCCTATCCGCACGACACCGGCTTCGGTCTGCGCCGGGAGTGCGGGGGCGACCCGGCGGCCGACATGAGCACCGACGACGGGGTGCGCCGGCGCATGGGCTGGCAGATGACCACGTTCTGCGAGGCCCGGTTCGACCTGGTCCGCCGGAACCTCAAGCCCGAGAACCAGCGAAAGTGGGACGGCCTGAGCTATGCCAAGAAGTGCTCGGTCGTTCTCGGCCTGGTCCGCGAGGGGGCGATCATCTGAGCCCAACTTCTCTTGCCAAGTTGTCGCGTGCTATCGAGCCGCATTCCGTCGCGAATGCCCCCGCGCAGCCTGGTCTCTGATCTTGCGATACTGGTCCCCAAGTTCATCGCGACGGACACGACCGCACGCCCACTGGGGGTGATCGCGGTCCAATTCGTGTTCCTCGATCCCATCGGAGGTAGTTTCCATGAGCAGTAGTCTTCTCGATGAAACCGTTGGCCCGCCGTCCCACGCCGCCGCCCAGCGGCTGCGAACGATGATGGCCGCGATGCGGCTCTCGTTCACTTGGTTTGGGACGCGCAAGACGTTGACCCAAGAGCAGAAGTCCCAGGCGGCCGACACGTTCGGGGCCGAGGGGGATTTCTTGATCGCCGGCAAGAAGCTGGTCGACACGAAACACCCGGCGTTCCGGGCCGTGACGACCGTCCGCAACCGGGCGATCGCCTACTCCAAGGGCGTCTCGCTGCCCTATCCCGAGCCGGGCATTCGCCTCGTCAAGCAGGACGAGGTGGAGAAGATCAACGCCCAGATGAGCGAGTTCCGCGACGAGCTGGAAGAGGCGGTCGAAGGGCTCGACCGGCGCTACAGTGAGTTGAAGGCGGCCGCCCGGCAGCGGCTGGGCAGCCTCTACAGCGAGCAGGACTATCCGGCCTCGCTGCGGGAATTGTTCGCGATGGTGTGGGATTTCCCAAGCGTGGACGCCCCGTCCTATTTGGCCCAGCTCAATCCGCAACTCTTCGAAGAAGAGTGCCGCCGGGTGCAGTCGCGATTCGACAAGGCCGTCCGCTTGGCCGAGGATGCCTTCACGGCCGAGTTGGCGAAGCTCGTCAGCCATCTGACCGAGCGGCTCTCCGGCCAGGAGGACGGCAAGCCCAAGGTCTTCCGGGACTCGGCCGTCGAGAACCTCACGGAGTTCTTCCCCCGGTTCCGCAACCTCAACGTCCGCTCCAGCGAGCAGCTCGATAGGCTGGTCACCGACGCCCAGCGGGTCATCCGCGGAGTGGAGCCGCAGGCCCTGCGGGACAACACGGGGCTGCGGCAGCAGGTGGTCACGGAAAGGAGCCGCGTCCAGAGCGTCCTGGATGGACTCCTGGTGGATCGCCCCCGGCGGAACATTCTCCGACGACCGCGATAGGAGAGGCCCATGCAACTGGTCATCAAACCGAGCGGGAAGATCCTGGCCATCTATGACGAGACGATCGACCTGGCCGCACTCGGCACACCCGTCATCTCCCGGGCCTCCCATGTCGAACCCGACGACAAGGGCCGGTGGATCGCCGATCTTGCGCCGGTCGGTGGGCCCCGGCTCGGTCCCTTTCTAGGACGCCGCGAAGCGCTGGCCGCCGAGCGGCGGTGGCTGGAAACCTTTTGGCTCGTCGAAGGGCAAGCCCCGTAGTGTCCCGAAGCACCCGGCACTTCCCGAGTTTGTGCGATGCCGTCCCTGCGCATTCCACCTCCTATCGTCGCATCCCATTGGATAGGACACGACTGCATGAGTAATCGGGATTTCACTTGGTATGCGACCTGGGCCATGGCGTCGGCACTCATAGCCTCCGTCTTCGCCGGCCCTGCCGTGATCATCGGCGTCGTGGTCGGCCTTGCGTTCTTGTGGGCCTATCGCCGCTGATCCCCGGGCCCCGTTTCTCCCCATCTTTGGGGTTTCTCAACGCCGGCCGCAGTTCGGCCTGCGCGAACCCTTCCTCGCAATCCGGCCGCCCTCTGGGGGCGGCCGGACGTTCTGTTCCCCCATGATCTTGAAAGGACAGCAACATGACCCAATCCGAGTTGAACCGCGTCATCGCCCATGCCACCGGCGAGTCCCTCTCCATGATCGCCCACATGGGCTTCGTTCCACTGACGTCCGTGCCCTTGGAACGCGAGCCCCTCGTGGTCGACTGGGACGAGCTGGATTCCCAGCGCGTCGGCTACCTGCCGCAGCGATCGCGGCGACGACGCGTGCCCGCCTAATCCCTCTTGAGCCACCCACTCCCGCCATAAGGAACAATCCCATTGATCACCATCACCCGCCGTTTGGCACTTTCCTTGCGGTCCGTCTTTCGCCGGGCCCCTGGCGCCGGGCGTGGCCCCGGCCCTGCCGTCTGTTTTGCCGGTGGCCCCGAGGGGCTCCGCGTGCGTGCAAGACTCGGCGACGTCGCCGTCGAGTACCACGCCCCCGGAGAAATTACCCCCGAGACCCTCTGGCTGCCGTCCTCCTTCCTGGCCGACTGCGAGGGCAAGAAGGAGGAGCCGGTCCAGCTTGAATCGCTGGGCGAGGGCCGCGTGATGGCCCAGTGGCGCGACGGCCGCGTGCCGCAATTGGTCCAGTACGAGGCGGTCGAGCCGCCCGGGACCGAGGCCTTTCCCGGGCTGCCGGAGGCCTTCGCGGAGAATCCCCCGTCACTCTTGGCGGCGATGCACGACGCCGCCGAGACGGTTGATCCCGACAGCATCCGCTACGTCCTAGTGCGTCGTCAAGTCTTGATTTTTGGGTACAGCCGTTTCAGTTTCCGGCGGGCGTCGTCGATTTTGAACTGCCAGTCCACGCCGCGCTGCTTGGCATTGGTTTTCTCCGACCAGACGCCGATT
>JBDKTH010000311.1:0-21853 GCA_039680305.1 Thermoguttaceae bacterium
CCGCCTAAGCTGGAAAAGCCTCGTGGCCCTTCCGCCGTCTGATTCTCTGCCCTCCCCCCGCACTTCTAAGCCCCTTTCCTTCATCCCCCCGAAAACTCCTCCCGCCAGCAATGGCAGAGTTGCCAGCCGTTGGCAAGGTTATGATCAAGGCCCACGCGCCAAGTCGTAACTTCTCCAGCCCGAAAGATGGGGGGTATTGCACAATTCCCCTTTCTTGTCCCCTGTCTGGCCTTCGTGGCGTCCCGCATCGGAGCCCCCGGGGGGGCAAGCTGTTCTCGCGGCATGAAAAGTCGCCGGCATGCTCCGCCGTGCCGCGGGCCCCAGGGCGAACGATCAGGCTGCCAAGCGTGAGTCTAACAGATCGGCTGGCACAATTTCCACTTTTCTCGATTCCGTGAAGCGGGGCTTGCCCAAGGCCTGTCCGGACAGTATCTACGAAAAGCTTCGTTGACATCAACGAAGGTCTTCGTATAATGGCGGCAGTTCGAGAAGGAGGAACTGTGAATGCCGAATAGACCTGTCCTGCCGCGGCCTACTGACGCGGAGTTGGAAATCCTGCAAGTCCTTTGGCAGCAGGGCCCGAGCACCGTGCGGCGGGTTCACGAGGTTCTCAATGAGGGCAAGCCGGTCGGCTATACCACCGTACTCAAGCTCATGCAGATCATGACCGCGAAGGGATTGCTGGTACGCGACGAGAGCCAGCGGAGCCATGTCTACCGCACTCGCGTGCCGGCCGAGAAGACGCAGCGGCAGTTGATCGGCGATCTGTTGGAACGAGCCTTTGCAGGATCGGCGCAGAAGCTGGTCATGCAGGCCCTGACGACTCAAAAGGTATCGTCGCAGGAGTTGGCACAGATCCGTACCCTGTTGGAAGATATCGCGAGACGAGAATCATGACCGCATTGATGAGATCGCTGCCGTGGCCACTAGTCGATCGATTCGGTTGGGCGCTGGTTCACTTTCTCTGGCAAGGGATCGCGATTGCCGCGGTCTTGGCCCTGGTCTTTCGCCTGCTGCGGAACCGATCGGCCAACACTCGCTACCTCGCGGCATGGGGGGCACTCGTGTTGATGGCCGCCTGCGTGCCGCTGACCGCGTGGCTTGCGGCGCCGTCGCCAGTCGCCGTCAAGCCGACGCAAGGACGATCGGATGCAAACTCGCCCCAGTTGACAGCGAGCAATTACGGCTCGCTGACGCCGGTGGAGGGGGAGAATCCGCCCATCCCCGACGAACGCACCGCGGTTCCCGCGGTCGCTGACCTTCCGCAAGCGAACCTCGACACGGCGGATCCGGTGGGGTATGTCGCGAACGGTCCCTCCCCGATGGACCGTGTGCGAAGCCGGCTTACGCGTTGGCTCCAGCCAATCCTGCCGTGGACGGTCGGCGGGTGGCTGATCGGCGCTTTGGCTCTTTCGCTTTGGCATCTGGGCGGCTGTGCCCAACTGATCCGATTGCGCCACACCGGGACCGTCCAGGTGGCGCGGTCCGTCGAGGACGCCGTCGATCACCTGTGTCATCGGTTTTGCCTTCGACGGCCGATCCAGGTGTTCATGTCCACCTTGGTCGCAGTTCCCACCGTCCTCGGTTGGCTGCGGCCTGTGATTCTCCTGCCAGCAAGCGTGGTCAGTCAACTGTCGCCGGGGCAACTGGAGATGATCCTGGCCCATGAGCTTGCCCATGTCCGTCGCTGTGACTACCTCTGGAATCTCCTGCAGATCGCCATTGAGACCATGCTCTTCTACCATCCGGCCATCTGGTGGGTGTCGCGGCGAATCCGTGAGGAACGCGAGTGTGGCTGCGACGAGTGGGCCGTGGCCACGATGGGGAACCGGCTGGTCTATGCCGAGGCACTCTTGCGGATCGCGGAACTGCGGGACGGCGCCGAGTCGGGCGTCCCGCTAGCGGCCGGCCTGGCGGCCAGCGGAGGCGCACTGGAGACACGGATTCGCCGGGTGCTCCGCCTATCCGGAGGGAATTCTCGCGGACCGCAAGCCTGGCTGGGCGGAATTCTCGCCATGGTTCTGCTGGGCGCCGTCTTCGCGGCCAGCGTCGTCTGGGCCGAGGGGCAACCCAAGGACAAGGCTTCCCACGAGCAAGGCCCGGCCGAGAAGTCGATGGCCGCCGCTGAAACCGGAACCGGCGGGCTGGTCACCGCCAAACTCGAACCCGAGCTGGGCCTGGTCAGCAGGCCTCGCTTGGATCGGTTCTTCTACGTCGAGTTCCTCGCGTTATCGGACAAGCCGTTGAAGAACTTGAAGACGGAGCCGAAGTATCATTCCCGCAAGCCGCTCTATGGCGAGCTACCCTTGGGACTCGGCCCCAACCATCAGATTGCCGTGGCGGTCGATGAGGCGAAGGGCGAGACGCCGCGGATCTTCATCGATCGGAACCGTGATCGAGATCTGACGAACGACGGCCCCGGCGAGTGGGCCTCGGTTTCGGGGAACTCGCTGAACTACGCCGCGGAGCTTCCCAACGTCGCCATTGACGTGCCCTACCCCGCGGGGAACCGTCCGTACCATGTCAGCTTCTTCCGGTGGCGTGACCGGCCCGGTTTCGTGGCATACCGAAGCCACAGTTGCCGGCAAGGAGTCGTGAAACTAGACGGCCGGGAGTACAAGATCGCCCTTCAAGACGAGAACTTCGACGGCCGTTTCGACGATCGCCAGAACGACGCCTTGATCATCGACGTGAACCAGGATGGCCGGCTGGAAAGCGAACACGACTCGGCCGAGTTTTTCAAGCTCAGCGAACCGTTCAACGTGCGGGAAAGAGGCTGGGAGGTCGCCGTCGCTGTGCCCGACGGTCTGGAAATCACGCTGCGACCGTCCGCGGCGCACGTGCCGGTCAAGCCCTATCTTCAGCCCGGGACCCAATCGCCCGAGTTCGTGGCCCCAGGCTTGGATGGGAAGACGATCAGCCTCAAGGACGAGGTCGCCCGGTCGAAATACGTACTGTTGAGCTTCTGGGCCAGTTCGTCGGAGACTTGGCGTGAGGAGTTCCCCCAGTTTCGTGAGTTGGTTGCCCGATACAAGGGGCTCTTCCAGATCGTGGGGGTGAACGAGGACCACAATCGGGCTGCGGCCCGCGAGGTGGTGGAGAGGTTCGGTCTGACCTGTCCGCAGGTTCTCGATGGGATGGACGGCCAGCGCCGGATCAGAACGCTCTACCGAATTCAACCGATGGGGGAAAACTATCTGCTCGACAAGAACCTGGCGATCGTGGCCAAAAACCTCCATGGAGCCGAATTGGCGAACCGTTTGCGGGAGCTTCTCGGTCCCGGCGATGAAAAGGCGGCTGTTGCCCAAACGGCCGCCCCGGCCAAGCCGGAGAAACGCGCGCATGATCTCTCTTCTCCCAAGGCGTTTTCGAACGTCAAGGGCTTCAAGGTCACGGTTCTCCCCAAGCCGCCCTCGTGGAAGACGTGGGCCCAGCCGATCCGGGCGGTGGCCCTGCGTTTGCCCTACGTGTACGTGCTCAGCAGAGCGGGGAACCTGTTCATCGCGAAGATCGTCGACGGTCCCGACGGCACCCAGAACGCGGAAGCCGTCGGGGAGATGGAGAGGGTCGGCGATGGCGTGGCGATGATCACGATCGGCGACCGGCTGCTTTGCTCGCGGGCCGGAGGGATCGTCGAATACTCGCTCGCCGATCCCTCGAAGCCGACTCTCGTCCAGCAGATCGACCCCAGCCAGTCGGCCGGGAGCAAGGGGATCATTCGCTACAACGAGTTGTTGTTTGTCGTCAGCAGCGGCCGCCTCTCGGCGTTCGACGTCGGGAGGGCTCCACCGCGGTGCCTGGCGACCGTGCCATCCCAGCCGTTTTTTGGGAGCGGCTGTGCGATCGAAGGACGGTTATATGCGGGCCAGTCACGTCAACAAGCGTTTCCGGAAAGCCGCAACGGCGTGGCCATCTATGACCTGACCAGGCCCGCAGAACCGCAGGCCGTGGGGTTTGTGGAAACGCAGAACGCTCCCTATCAGGTGCTCGCCGTCGACTCCACGCGGATTGCCGTCCTGACCGATTCCCGCTCCTTCTCCACGCTCAGCCTCTGGAGCCTGAAGGATCCCACGAAGCCGGCCCCGATCGGCGAATCGATGACCACCTGGGGCAGGACGGCCGCCGTCGTGTCGGTCGGCGATCGACGGTTTCTCGTCACCAACGGCGCGGTGTTCGCCGTCGGCGAGAAGGGCTTGCAGAAGTACGGCGGGTTCACGAAGGGGAGCAACACCGACGGTTTCCCCTATTATGCCTCGGTCCAGGACAACTGGGTCGCCCTTCCCAGCGACTGGTTCGTGGCCCTGTTGACTTGTTCTGCCGCCTTCCAGGATGGAGATTCACCTTCCGTAGAGAGACTCGGGGCGGCTAACGCTAACGCCCTGGGGCTAATTCACTCGCTCGACGCCGCTGTCGAGATCTATGCTGACGATCGTGAGCTTTCTCAAAAGGCATCGAAGCCCGAGGCTGTTTGGCGGTGGTCCAGAAAGGGTGATGAAGAGCGTATGCGCACCATCTCGCGGACAACAGAGCCTCTCCCAGACGGCCGTCCGCCGCTCCTCGTCGACACCTATATTGCCGGGGGCAAGAGACATCTCTTGCAGAATTGGGATCCCAAAAGCCCTCTGGCGATCAACGTGGTGAACCAGCTTCGCGTAAGGTCGTCGATTGAGCCAGATTCCCTTGCGCCACCTTCGCCAGACGCATCGCTGCAACTCCTCCAGACCTTCTATCGAGATTGGGCCCCTCGACGTTCTCTGGAACAACTGATAAAGGCAAGCCCGACTTCCAAGGTCGTTGGCAAAACCCGCATCGGTGATTGGGATGTGTGGCAGGTTCGGATCCCCGACCCCGGGGTACCGGGGGATCCTCGCGACGGCTGCTATTTCGATGTGTACCTCGACCCGTCGGTTAACTTCCATGTTCGACGGCGTGTCACACATGTCGTGAAACCAGTCAATGGCAATAGGATGGCATACGATGTGGTTTCGACCGTGACGGAGTTCAAGGACCTTGGTGACGGCGTTTTCTTCCCGGTTTACGTTGAAACAGAGTCTATCCCAGAGAAGTCGCCGAAACTGGCGGTCACCGGCAGAATCTTGGTCAAGGACTTGACTGTCAACAAACCACTTCCGACGGATGCGTTGGACTTCAAGTTTCCAGAGTTCGCTCACGTCAGAATACTTCCCGCGGTAAATGGCCGCAACAGCGTGCAGCTTTGGGGGCCGGAGAACAAGCCCGTTTTCGAGTTTCGCGACATGGAGGAGCTTCTGGCATACGTCCGTGAGAAGCACCCTGAGTTGTTGCCGCCTGAGAGCACTCCGGGACGTCCAACCAAAGCCCGAGAACGATAGCATCGGGGGTTCCGGGGGGATTCCGGGGATTGTGCCAAGAGGCTTGGGAAAGGGGGACAACGAACATGAGGTGAGTTGAAAACCTTTCGCAGGAGCCCTGCGGGTGAAAGCCCGTCCGGTAACGCCTGACCAGCGGCCGGAAGCGAGCCTGGCGCGGTGAAGGGCAACCAACATCGTGATACGTAGGCAGTCAGCCCGAAAGCCATGCGATTGAGCCTCGAGAGATTCTCGTCGTCGGCGCCTTCGTCTTTCCCTTAGCGGGGGACATGCGCCGGATACTTGGAGATTCAATGAGCGTGTTGACGAAACAACAACGGATCGCCGAGATGGCGAAACGATCGCCGCAGATGGGATTCACTTCCCTGGCCTATCTGATGGACCTCGACTGGCTGAAAACGGCCTTTCACCGGACGCGCCAAGACGGATCGCCGGGCGTGGACGGACAGACCTGGACCGAGTATGCGAAGAATCTGGAGAGCAATCTCCAGTCGTTCTTGGATCGGGCGAAGTCCGGGACGTACCGCGCGCCGCCGGTGCGGCGTGTGCCTATTCCGAAGGCGGGCTTGACTACCGAGACCCACCCGATCGGGATTCCGACGGCTTAGGGGCTAGGTGACAGCACTCACGGCCATATCGGATGGTGCTGTGAGTTACTCGTGGAACTTGCGTTGGGGGAGTTCATATGGGACTTCCTTGAGGATGGGTTGGTAGTGAGGATCACGGCGGCGCAACGCATGAAAGCGAATGCAGTGGGCATCCAGATCGACGTCAGCGCGGACCAGGGACTTCCGGATCACGGAAACCATGCGGTGGGGGTGGGGTAAGCCTAGGTGGTACATACTAGGTCGAACTATGTAGTGGACCTTGAATTGTGCAACACATCCCCCACTTTGGATTTGTATCACTTGCGTCTTTTCGCATAAATGTAACTATTGGGATAGGGGTTACTTACGAATGTGCATCACGTCGCACAATCTGCAACACACCACGTGAGACTTTCCACACTTCCATCTCTTAACCTGGGGTGATCCTCGAATTTCCGGCCGGCTGCGGAGGCGGTTTGCAGGATCGTTCCCCCAACCCGAGGCTGCTGGCTCACGCGCTTGCCCCCACCCCCCCTTAGGTCACGTCCAGGAATGGCTTGGAGAATTGACCTACCAGAACAAGAGAATTCGCCGTTGGTTATGGATTGCCAAGCGTCGAAGGCTCGGCGGATTCTCCCTTTCTACTGGGGGACTGGTGGGGTTCTTTGGCAGTTCTGTCGGGGAATTCGTCGTTCATCAATGACGCAACTGCAGCCACCCCCAGTGCAGACTTCCGGTGTTTTCACACGGCTGTTGCTTCATTGGTAGCTCAATTCTCCAAGTTATCTCTGGCCAGGTCCTCAGCGTCGGCTTCGTGCGACTGGCCCCCGGCCAAATTCTTGTCCTGATTTCGTAGGATCCGTGCGCGCTTCTGCTACCGTATCGCAATTGACTAGGCAGAATCGTCTTTCTCTCATCGCTGTGGTCGGAGGTGTTCTCCGCGATCGTCCTCAAACGCGGAGTTGGATCGTCGACTCCATTTCCTCCCCTGCAGTCGAGGTGTTGCCATGTTGCGCCGATTGATGTCTTTGCCTGGTCGTCGTCCCACATCGTCACGCCGACTCCATCTGGAATCGTTGGAGGATCGCTCCATGCTTTCGCTTCCAACGGCAGTGGCTCTCGAAGTAGCGAGCACCCCAGTCGCCGACTCTCCCGAGAGCCAGAACCTGAGCGGCAGTAGCGTTCCCGCCGACACGGCCCTGATGGCTCCTCCTCCGAAAACCAGTTTCACCCTGATCGGCCCGGCCCTTCAACCGACGGCCAATACGAACCTGACCGATCCATTGCCCAACGTCGATCCGGCTCTGGTCGACGCGGCGCTGGCCATGACAGGCCAAGCTGATGCCGAGGCGGACGCCGTAGACTCAATCGTGCTCTTCGGCGAAGACGCCGAGACTAACCAGCCGCCGACGATTACTTCCTTCTGGTGCTTCGAGAACGTCGGTACCTGGACGATTTGTGGGGCGGTCAGCGATCCGGATGACAGCCTGGTTGGAAGGACCGTCACCTTTGGTGGCGTCCTGGAGTCCTATCACCTCTCCGCGGAGGTCGACGCCAACAACAATTTCAGCATTAACGAGACACTCGAGGGCCTCCAAACCGGCATTGCCACAGCCACGATCACGGATCCTCACGGGGCCTCCGGCTCGTATGTCACCTACGTGTCCCCGAGTTGATCCCGACCGAAGACACTCGCTTTGATGCGTCGAACATGACCGCAGCCGCGCACGCCGGCCTTCGCTCCATCGGACACGCCTCCCGATGTCCGGTCTTGTTCGACGCTCTTCTTGGAAGGTGCCCCACGCGCTAACCTGCTATGCCTCTCTCCTTCCTTGAACACACCTCCTCGCTATCGCTTTCCACCCCCGCCTAGCCAAAACTTGCCACCTCTCCCGGTGACAAGTGACAAAGCGGACTTCTTTCGTTGACACATCTCCAACGGGGGTTAGGATGGAGATGATGCGAATGGGGGGATCGTGCAAGCATAGTCCCTTCTGGCGCTATGACCTTCGCCTGCTGCAGTCCGTTGCCCCCTCTGGAGCGGAATCGGCGACGACGGGGGTTGTGTTCGGAGCTCCTGTAAGGAAGAGTTGTGGGACCGCTTCTTGGGATGATCAGCGGTCCCGATACGTGAGGCAAGAGTACACGCGATGCATAAGCGGCGTTCCAAGCGGCTGAACCTGAAAGTGGCCCTGTTGCTGCCAATCGTCCTGGCGATTCTGGCCGGCGGGGGCTACGGGCTCCATCAACTCCAAGTGGGACGGACCGCACGGAAGATGCTTGACCGGGCCAAGCAGGCTCAGGCGGACGGAAAGCTCGACGACGCAATCCGTTACTACGAGTACTACCTGCGCTACGAGCCGGCGCGGAACGACGTCTTCACCACCTTGGCCCTGCTCATGGCCGATCAGGCCAAGACCTCGACGAATTCCCGTGTGCAGGCCGGCGCACATCAACGCCTGGAAGCCGCCGCGATTCGCGATCCGGAGAACATGGAGATCCTTCGTCGGCTGGCCGATTCGAGCCTGCAGCTCGGTCAGTACGCTCCAGCGATCGAGCATTTGCGACGGCTGATCAAGCGGTTTCCCAAGGAATCGGAATTGGAGGTGAAACTGGGCCGCGCACTGGCCGCCACCGAGCACTACCCTGAAGCGGCGACCTCCTTCCGAACCGCGATTGGCCACAGTCCCCAGCAGATCGAGGCCTACGTTGCCCTGGCGGTTCTCTTGCGGGAGAAACTCGACGACCGCGAAGCGGCCGATGAAACCATCAACCAGATGGTCAGCGCGAATGCGTCGTCGCCGCAGGCGTACGTCGAGCGGGCGAAGTATTGGAGGGCCACCAAGCGGGCCACGGAGGCGAAGGCCGACCTCGTCGTGGCCTTGAAAAAAGGTCCCAACGATCGTGAGGTGCTCCTGACGGCCGCCGAGTTCGCCCTCAACGACAAAGAGGTCGACAAAGCCAAAGAGTATCTCCAACGGGCCAATGAACGTTTCCCCGACGACCCTCTCGTCCAGCAAGCCTTGGCCGACCTGTATCGCTCGCAGAACGATCCGCAGAACTACCGCAAATATCAAGAGCTGGCTCTGAGCAAGACCAGCGACCCCTTGGCGTTGGCCCGCGTGGCCGAGGCACAGCTGGCCACCAAGGACGTCGAGGCCGTCCGGAAGACGATCGCGCGAATGAAGCAAATCGGGTATTCCGCCGACGTTCGCGACTACTACGAAGCCCGCATCCTTCTGGCGGAAGGGAAGCTGCCGGAGGCCGTGGCCGTGCTGGAACGGCTGCGTCCCCGCTTCCAAAGTCTGCCGCAGATGGTCCTGCAGATCGACCTGCATCTGGGAGCCTGCTACGAGCAGCTGCGTCTCCCTGACCGACAGTTGGAGGCGTATCGCCGGGCGATGGCCGCGGAACCCACGTTGCTCGTCGCACGCGTGGGCTATGCCTCGGCCCTGCTGCGCACGGGAAAGACCGCGCAGGCCCTGGAGGAATATCGCCGCTTGCGCCAGACGATGGGCGACGCGCAGTTCTTCAAGACCGCGAACCTGTGCGACAGCCTGTTCCAGTTGCTCTTGGTCCGCAATGCCCGGCTTCCCGAGAAACAACGCGACTGGAAGGAAGCCGAGGAGCTGTTGGTCCAGGCCGACAAGGCGGGAGTCTTGAACGACACGCAACGGGCCATGATGCAGGGCGAATTGCTGATGCGCAAGGGCCAGGCGAAGCAGGCCCGGGAGCTGATCGCCGGCGTGCAGAAGCTCCATCCCAAAGATCTCGGCCTGTGGACGGCGATGGCCAGCATCGTTGCGGCGGCGGAGGGCCCCCGGCAGGCGTTGGCGGTCCTCGACGCGGCGGGCAAGGAACTCGGCAACAGCCTCGCGTTGGAGATCAGCCGTTTGAATCTGGCGATGCGTTGGGGGCCGAAGGACGGCAAACCGGTGCTCGATGCCGTGGGCGCCCGGGTCGCCGCCCTCCCCGCGGCCGACCAGCTCGTGGTCTGGCAGGCCCTTGGCGCCGTGTACCATCAGTTCCTCGATCGTCCGAAGACCAAGGAAATGTGGAGCAGGGTGGTGGCCGCCAGGCCCAAGGACCCGCGGCTGCGTCTGGCCCTGTGTGACCTTGCCCGAGAAGCCAACGATCCGCAAGGGATGGCAGAGGCCGCCGAGGCGATCAAGCAGGCGTTGGGAGCCCACAGCGCCGAGTGGTGCTACTGCGAGGTTTCGCGACTGGTGTGGCAGGTGCAGCATCACAAGACCGATGCGGGCGTGCTCGAAGAGGCCCGCAAGCTGCTGAAGACCGCCGCGGAATTGCGCCCCACCTGGCACGAGATTCCGCGATTGGAAGGTGAAGTCGCCTTGCTGGAAGGGCGGGTCGACGACGCGATCGGAGCGTTTCAGCGGGCCAATGATCTCGGCACGCTGAGCCCAGCCTACCTGGGCCAACTGGCGAGGTTGCTGTTCGTCCGCGCGCGGTCTAGCGAAGCCAAGCTCGTGCTCGACCAGCTCGGCCCTGGGCGTTCGTCGCCACTGATGGAAAAGATCGAGGCCGAGGTGAGCCAACGGCTCGGCCAGACGGACGAGGCCCTGAAGTTGGCCGCCGAAAACGTGGCCGGCTCGACCAACGCGGGCGACTACTTCTGGTATGGCCAGCTGCTCGCGCGCGCCGGGAAAGCCGACGAAGCCGCCAAGGCCTATCGCCGTGCGATCGCCTTGGAGCCCAAGGCCGCCGAGGTGTACCTGGAACTGGTGAGCCTTCTGGCCAGAACCGACCGGACTTCGGAAGCCGAGGCGGTGATCCGCCAGGCCCAGTCGCAGCTTCCCGAGGACCGGCGACCATTGATCCTGGCCGAATGCTATCAGCTTCTGGGAAAGGCGGATCTCGCCGAGCAGAGCTATCAAGACGCGCTGGCACGCCAGCCCAAGGATCTCGTCCTCCTGCGTCGCACGGCCGAGTTCTACCTGCGAGCCGGCCGGAACGATCGAGCGAAGAAGTACCTCGATCAGTTGCTCGAGCTGGCAGCCGCCGATCCGAAGGGAGCGTCGGAGACGATCGGCTGGGCACGCCGCGCCCTGGCCCAGGTCATGGCTGACAGCGGCGATTATCAGCAGCAACAACAGGCCCTGGCCCTCTTGGAGCAGAACGCCTCCCAGGGGAAGCTCGGCCCGCAGGATCGGCGGGTGCAAGCGATTGTTCTCGCCCAAAGCGCCGACGCAAGTGCAAGGCTCAAGGCGATCGCGATCCTCGAGTCGCTCCAGTCCGAGGGGATCACACTCGGAGCCGAAGAGCAGTTCGTCTTGGCGCAGCTGTACGAGAGGACCGATCGCTGGGACCGGTGCCATGAGCTGATGCTGGATCTCCTGGCACAGTCGCCGAAGGAGTCGCGTTACCTGGCACAGTACATCCAGATGCTCGTGGCTCACGGCGCTACGCTGGACGAGCTCACGCCCTGGTTACAGCGGCTCGAACAGCTTCAGCCCAATTTGGCCCTGGCCAAGGTCGCCAAGGCCCGGGTCTTGGACAAGGCGGGGAGAAGCGAGGAGGCCGCCAAGCTGCTGGAATCCCTCCTGCCCAGTCCGTTGCCCTTGGACAAGGTGGCCTACTTGCGCGAGGTGGCCCAGTTGCTCGAAGAGATCCAGCAGTACGCGTCGGCCCGGAAGCTGTTGACCGAGTTTGCCGAGAAGACGCCGGGGGGCAGTCTCAGCCTGGCGACCTTCTTGGGACGGCACGGCTCGGCCGACGAAGCCTTGGACCAATGCGAAGCGGCGATCAAAGACGTCGCGGTCGCCGCAGTCCTGCCCACGGCGGTCAACGTTCTGCGCAGCCAGGGCGACAAGGCCCAACCGAAAGACTTCCAACGAGTGGAAACCTGGTTCCAGCGAGCCCTGAACGAGAAGGCCGACGCCAAATCCGTCCAGTTGCAGTTGGCCTCCTTGCGCGACCTGCAGAACCGTTACGAGGACCTGATCAAGATCTACCGCGAGTTCCTCGCCCGGGATGACCTCTCGAACCGCGAGCGGGCCGTGGTCTGGAACAACCTGGCCTACGTGCTGGTGGCCAGTGGAAAAAGCGTCGGCGAGGCCGGTGAGATGATCGACCGGGCGATCAAAATCGTGGGGCCGACACCCGACTTGCTCGACACCCGGGGACTCGTCCGCCTCGGCCTAGGCAAGACTCCCGAGGCGATTGCCGACTTCCGCCAGGCAATCGCCGAGAAGCCGTCGGGCGTGAAGCATTTCCATCTGGCCCTGGCTCACCTGGCCGCCGGCGATCGGGAGGCGGCCCGCGGGGCGTTGAAGGTGGCCCAGAAATCCCATCACCTGACGATCGACGAAGTTCCCCGGCTGGAACGCGAGAAATACCGCAAGCTGCTGGACGATCTGCCGACGAAGTAGCAAAGCACAAGGGACGAACATGGCTAGCGACTCACCGTGGAAAACATTCTTCGAGAGCTGGGCGGCGGACCTGCCGCGCCGCGGCGTGCTGGTGACCGCGTTTAATGAGCAGATCCCGTTCGCCAACTTCCTGACCAGCGAGGCGATGCTCTTCTTCGAGCGGACGATGCCCGATTCGCTCGGCGCCCGCGCGATCGTCCTGCCTTACGAGCAAGTGGCCGCCGTGAAGATGACGGAGGTCGTCAAGGCCAAGAACCTGCGTGAGGCCGGGTTTAGCGGCCCGCTGCCCAAGGGGTGACGGCCCGGCAGCGACGCGACTTGATTCTTGTCTGGGGCAGCGGTATCCAAGAATGGGTCTTCCCGAAGATTTGCGGGTGAAAATGGGTGGCGATTGTCCGTTCGGAGGTGCGTTTTGTGGAGGCAGGGCAGGTGTGGCGTTCTGGAGGCGCAGGAAGCGGCCGAGCTAGTCTTCCGAAGCTATTCTACTCTGCATTTCTCCCCGTCGGCTGCATGAAGCACGGAATCCAAAGGGGAGTGGCGTGTTGCGCGAACAGACCAACCAATGTGTTGAACTGATCCCTTTGGAACAATCGAGTGCGAAGCGCACCATTTCCCTTCGGGTTCGTTTTACACCCCCTACAAGTTCGTGAGAAATGCGGGCTACGGTCGAAAGACGCGCCCAAAGGCTCGCAGGAGATCGCCGAGGCCGTGGAGGCGGCGAGAGAGGCTGCGGGCGTACTGGAAATCGAGCATCCCGCGTAGGGCGGCGTAGACCTCCGGGCCGTTGGGGTACCACCAGAGGTTCTTCTTGAGCCAGGCCAGGCGATCGTAAACGAGGCATTGCGGTTGGGTCATCTCGGCAAAGCCGAGTTCGCCGTGGGTGCGGCCGAGTCCCGACTGCTTGAAACCACCCCAGGGGGTCTCGGGCAGGCCGTGACTCATCAGGTGATCATTGATCATCACCGTGCCCGCCTGCAAACGCGAGGCGAGCTGCACGGCGGCCCGTGTGTGGCGGGACCAGACCGAGGCGGTCAGGCCGAGGGTGCTGTCGTTGGCCAGCGTCACGGCCTGGTCCATGTCGTCGACCTTCATCACGGCCAGGACCGGACCGAAGGTCTCTTCACGCATCACTCGCATGGTGTGATTCACGTCGGTCAGGACCATTGCGGGAAGAAACCTGCCCGACGACGGCAGGGGCGACTTCGACTGGGCGTAGATCTTCGCCCCTTTAGCCAGCGCGTCGTCGAGATGGGCACGTACGGTGGTCACCTGCCGCTCGGTGGTCATCGCTCCCAGATCGACGTCCGACGCGGTGTCGACGCCGATCCGCAGGGCCTCGACGCGTGCGGCCAGCAGGGCCAGGAAGTCGTCGTAGACCTGCGAGTGGACATAGATACGCTCGACCCCGGCACATGACTGGCCGCAGTTGCTCAGCCCGGCCCAGACAGCGCCGTTGGCCGCCCGGTGAAGGTCGGCGTCGGGACAGACGAGCATCGGGTCGTTGCCGCCGAGTTCCAGGCCTAGCGGGGTCAGCGTTTCGGCGGCATGGGCCATCAACTGCTTGCCGGCGGTCACCGAGCCGGTGAAGAACAGCTTGTCGATCCCCGCTTCAAGCATGGCCTTGCCAATCACCGGCCCGGGCATATTGAGCAGCGAGAAGACACCCTCCGGCAGGCCGGCGGCGTGGAGGCAGGCTGCCAGGGCTTGGCCGACCAGCGGCGTCTGGCTGGCCACTTTGAGGATCACGGCGTTGCCCGCCAAAAGCGCCATGATCACCTCGGAAAACGGGATTCCAAACGGGTAGTTCCACGGCGAGATGATGCCGACGACGCCCCACGGGACGCGGCGGGTCCAGCTGACCTTGTTGGACAGCAGCAGACTGGACGGGCGAAGCCGCTGGGGCCGGAGAAACCGCTTCGCGTGGCGGGCGTAATAGGTGACGGCAAAGGCCGCCGGCATGACCTCCGTGGCCAGGGCATCGGTCCCCGTCTTGCCGTTTTCGCGGCTGATCGTGGCGGCCAACTCCTCGGCGTGCTCGACCAGATAGTCGCGAACTCGGAGAATCACCCGAGCCCGCTGCTTGACCGGCAAGGCATTCCAGCCGGGTTGAGCTGCCCGGGCGCGGGCCAGGCATTGGTCGAGATCCTGCAGCGTGTGGACCGGTACACGGCCGAGGATTTCCCCGGTGGCCGGACTGGTGGAAATGGTCTCTTCGGTGTGGTTCATGCGAGCGATCCTCCAGCCTGGGCGTCGGTTTTCAGGAATTGCAGCGAAAAACCGCGTGCTCGTCAATCGGGATTGTCCCGAACGCGGACCGTCGAGCGCCCAGAGCGTCCCACCCGGCTTGCCCGGGTAGGGAAGCGGATTGGTCACCACGACCGCGACCTGCCCAACCACCGCCCCCCTGCTTCTGGAGTTGCCGCCCCACCCGAACGTTGCTCGCCGGAAACGTCATATTCCACAAACTGTTCAGAGCTTCCATAATGGAGGCCGGTTTTGACCCCATTCGAGGCCCCTCAAAGGCCGTCTTGTCCCATGTCCGATATGCCACGGCTTAGCATCGTCCTCCCCTGTTATAACGAAGCCCAAGGGATTCCCAAGATCCTCCAGCGCTTTGCCACCGTGGGGAAGGGCTACGACTTCGAGTTGATCCTTGTGGACAACGGCTCGCGCGACGATACGCAGGCGGTCCTGGCCAAGGAGCTGCCGGTCTATCCGTTTGCGCGGAGCGTGCAGATTGTCGATAACAAGGGGTACGGCGATGGGATCTTCACCGGCCTGAAAGAGGCACGGGGCGAGTTGCTGGCCTGGTCGCACGCCGATCTACAAACGGATCCGGCCGACGTGTTCCGGGCGCTGGACTACTACCAGGCCCAAGGGGCCTCGGCGGCGGCCACGCTGTTGGTGAAAGGGCGGCGGCATGGGCGGCGGCTGAGCGAGCGGATCATCAGTTGGGGGATGCAGGTGGCAGCCTTGTTCTGCCTGCGGCGGTGGATTCCAGAGATCAACGCCCAGCCCAAGCTGTTCCATTGCCGCCTGCTAGAGCACTTGCCCCATCCGCCGATCGACTTCAACCTCGACGTGTATGTCCTTTACCAGGCTCGGCGACATGGTTGGCGTCTGGCGTCGATCGACGTCCCGTTCCCGCCCCGTCAATACGGCAAGAGCAATTGGGCTGCCACGTGGCGGTCGAAGATCCGCACGACCTGGCGGAGCATGCGGTATATGTTCCTCTTGGGATTGGGGCTCCGCTGATGAACGCCTCGCGGACGTATGTCTTTGTGTTGGAGCCTGACGCGGCCTACAGCCAGTGGGTCTGGTCGTGTAAACGGCGCGTGCGGGAGTTGGTCGGCGACCAGCTTTACCTGGACCATCCGCCGCACGTAACGCTCTACGTGTCGGCCTTTCCGTCGCACGTCGATTTGCGCGATCCGGTGGCGCGACTCGCCGAGGGGATCCTCTCCCCGCAGACCGTGATGGACCAGTGGCATGTATTCCAGGCCGACCAACTGACCGGCAACCATACGCTCGTCTGTGACGTGCCCGAGGCGAGCCGGGCGGCACTGCGACAGATTCAAACGCAGGTGGTGGGTGTCGTGTCGATGTTGCGCGAGGTGGCGGCAAGCCACGCCCGGTACGACGGCTCGTGGGAACGGCTGTCGCCGGACGAACGGGCGAACGTCGAGCGTTTTGGGTTTCCCTTCGTCGGCGCGATCTGGCGTGCCCACGTGACGATCGCCTCGATCCGCCCGCAGGATTGGCCCTTGGCCCAGCCCGTGCTCCAGGATCAACCGCCCGCGACACCCGTGTGCTTTAAGCATCTGGCGATCCATGTCCTGGAAGGCGACGCCATGCCGTTGGTCGAACGGTTTGCCCTGCGGGGAACGAACCATCCGCCCTCTCTCGGAGGGAGAGGAGAGTGAGTCAACGGTCAAATGCAGCCTGAAGAGAGAACCACGTGACTGGACCGAACCTGAAAGCGACGATTGTCGAGGCCGTCTGGCGGGTCGTGGACCGGCTCGACTACGTGCGTTCGGCCACGATCGCCGGCAGTTTCAGCACGGGCGAAGGGATCGAGGGCATCGCCGACATTGATACGATCCTGATCGTCGATCCACTCGACGCCGCGCGGTTTGCTCAATTGGAGCAAGACTTGCGCGGCGAACTGGAACCCGTGCTGGCGACGGCCGGCTATCGGCTGCGGATCAATCCGACGCTCGGCCCCTTGAAGTTCAACGATCCACAGACGGCCGTCTTGCACCTGATGCTCTACAGCGAGGCGGCCCATCGGGAGCACGTCGTGTGCAGCCCGTTCACCTGCCTGGATTGGCAGCGTTCGGCCCTGTGGCGCAAAGCCCGGTTGATGGACGTCTACCCGGTCTTCGGCCTCCAGCCGCACCACTTCCTCAGTGCCCGGCGTGGCACCAAGGACTATCTGGCCGACCTGACCGGCAGCGTGGTCACCTACCGGGAACTCCAGTGCGATGCGACCGGCTATCAGGAAGTCCGCCGCGAGAAGTCGATGACCGACCGCGATCGGCATGAGTTTGCCTATCACGTGATGCGGTTCCTGATGCGGAATTTCTTGAAGCTGGTGCATCGCACCAACGAGGTCGAGGACGGCGAGGGGTTGCTGGCGGCCTACTTCGCCGTGTTTCCCGAGGGGGCCGAACCGTTTGCACGACTGTTCCGCGAGCTTCGACGGCAAAAGACGACGGGCCAGTTCACGTTTGAGACGGCCGAGCTGACCCGGCAGGTCACCGGATTCGTCGAGGCTTTTGAGCGGCAGTTCCGCGAGGCCTTTGAGACGCACGCGACTCGACATCTGGTATGCCGTCACGCCCCCACGGAACTCAACCAGCCGACGGGCGAGGGGCGAATCTTCCAGGGGATCACCGACGTGGAGCTTCTGCCCGGCGTGCCGGAAAACCTCGACGAGCTCGTCCGGGCTGTCGAGGCTCTTGAGCCCAAGCAGGTCTACAGCTCGCCCTTGCGACGCGCCGTGGGGAGCTTGCGTCTGGTGGCCCAGCGCGTGGCCGGCTTGCCGGCGCCGAGTCTCGACGCGAGGCTGTTGGAGACCAACTGCGGGGCCTGTGAAGGGCTCAGCGTGGGCGAGGCCCGGCGGCGTTTTCCCGATCTGTTCGCCGCCTGGCAACGTCGGGAAGACCCCTGTTTCCCCGACGGGGGCGAAAACACCGAGGCCGTGTTCCAACGGACGTGGGCATTCGTCCAGGAGCGATTCACGCCCAGGGCGGGCTCCTCCCTTACCTGTACTCACAACGTTGTGCTACGCTGTCTGGTGGGCCACTTGCTGGGCGTGCCGCGACAGGACTGGTTCCGCCTGCGGATCCCGCACCTGACCCCGGTCACCGTGCTGGCCACCGAACGGTTCGGCCTGTTCGTCGATCTCGACGAGGACACCGAACGCGAGATCTTCGCAGGGTTCCTGAAGAAAGGGGAAATTGAAAAAGGAAGGGGAATTGAAAATTGAGAATTGGAAAATGCAAATTGCAAATTGCCGTTCTCTGGCCACGTTGCATCATCCTTTGCTGACTGCTGAACCCTGAACCCTGAACCCTGAACCCCGAACCCTGAACCCTGAACCCTGAACCCTGAACCCCGCGTCCCCTCTTCTCATGCCACTTCAAATTGTCGTTCCCATGGCCGGTGACGGCCGGCGATTCGCGGAGGTGGGCTACACAATGCCCAAGCCGCTGATTCCCGTGGCCGGAGTGCCGATGGTCGTCCGGGCGGTGAAGGATCTGCCCGAGGCCGAGCGGGTGGTGTTTGTCGTACGCGACGAGCATGTACGCGACCACCAGATCGATCGGGTCCTGCGCGAGCATTTGCCCAATGCCAGGATCGTGACCGTCCAGGGGCTGACCGCGGGCCAGGCCGTGACGGTGCGACGGGCGGCCAAAGCCCTCGAACCCGACTGGCCGGTGATCGTTGCCGCCTGTGACAATACACACCTCTACGATCAGGCAAGGCTTCTGGATCGCATGGCCGATCCGGCCGTGGAGTGCCTGGTGTGGACCTACCGGCATGACTCCCGGGTGCTGGTGAACCCGCGACAACATGGCTGGGTTCGCGTGGACGGCACGCGGGCGTTGGAGGTATCGTGCAAGAAGCCGCTGTCCGATACGCCGCTCGGCGATCATGCGGTCAGTGGATTCTTCAGCTTCCGGTCGGCCGGGCAGATGGTCGACGCCATCGATCGCATGGTCGCGTCCGAGCGTCGCGTGAACAACGAGTTCTACATGGACGTGGTGCCCAATGTGCTCCTGGCGGCGGGCCAGGGCGTGGAAGTGTTCGAGGTCTACAAGTACATCGGCTGGGGCACGCCGGCCGATCTGGAAGATTTTGGCCGCTGGGAGCGTTACTTTGCCCAACTCCGCTAGCGCCTGGTCCGAACGCCGTGAGACCCTGAAGCAGATTCGCCGCTTTCTGGTGATCGGCGTGCTCAGCGTCCTGGTCGATCTGATCGTCTACCTGCTTCTGACGCGGCTCGGCCTGCAGACGCACCTGGCCAAGGGAATCTCGTACCTTGCTGGGATGGTGGTCGGATTTATCGGCAACAAATTTTGGACGTTCGAGTCGGCCCGGCGGTCGGCGTCCGAGCCGATCACCTACCTGTTGCTCTACGCCACGACGCTGGCAGTCAACGTGGCGGTCAATGCGGCCGTGCTGCGAGTGTGTGCTGACCTCTTGCCGCCGCACTCGAACAAGGCGTGGGCGTTTCTGGTGGCCACAGGCGTGACGACCGTGCTCAATTTCCTGGGCATGCGGTTCGTCACCTTCGTCCACGGCGTGCGAGAGCGTCGCGAACAGGTGGAGACCACCTGGCAGCGCAAGCAAGGGACTGAATCGACGGAGGATGTGTCGTGCAATTGATCCAGCATCGCGTGAACACGATCGCCCAGTTGGACGCAACACCGCCGGAATACGGCGTGGAATTGGATCTCCGCGACCGCGGCCCGCGACTGATTCTGCGGCACGATCCGTTTGAGGATGGTGAGGATTTCGGGCCTTACTTGCAGCGGTATCGCCACGGGACGATGATCTTGAACGTCAAGAGCGAGCGGATCGAGCACCGCGTGCTGGCCGAACTCAAGCAGGCCGGCACCGTCGAGGACTATTTCTTCCTCGATTGCTCGTTCCCGATGATCCGCACGCTGGTCAATCTTGGCGAGCATCGGATCGCTGTGCGGTTCAGCGAGTTCGAGCCGATCGAGAATGCCTTGGCCATGGCCGGCCAGGTCGATTGGGTCTGGGTGGATTGCTTCACGCAGCTGCCATTGGACAAGGCGAGCTACGAGCAGTTGCACCGGCATTTCAAGCTCTGCATCGTCTCGCCGGAGCTCCAGGGGCACGGATTGGAGCGGATTGACGAGTTCGCCGACCAACTCCGCGGGTTTCCGGTCGAGGCCGTGTGCACGAAGCGGCCCGACCTTTGGCGGCAGACGATGGCCTCGGAGAGTGCGCCGTGAAAGAACCCCGGTCCGACAGCCTGCATCCCCGTTCAGCACGCTGGGTTCTCCTGGTGGGACTGGTGCTGGCGTTTGGGATATTCCTGATCTTGTCCTACCTGTGGATGCGCACCGGCCCGATCGCCCCGACGATCGAAGTGGTCGTCGACCTGCGGCCCGCGGCCAATGCCTCGGCGCAAGAGGCGTCGGGCTATACCGATCTCGTCCTGATTCACCGATTCCTCAGCGGTCATCAGGATCCGCCCCTGAATGCCGAGGTACAAGGCGGCCGGCGGCGATGGGAGATCGAAGAGAAGTGGGCACGGTCGCTGCTATTGGCCGGCGATCCGAAAACGCTGAAGCGGGTCAGCGAGGTCACGATTCGACTGGGACGCAAGACCTGGCGGTTTCCGCAGGCCACGTGGAACCAGGATTGTCCGGTGTGGAAAGACGAAGTCCTGGTTGAGTTGCCGGCCGGGTGGCAGGTCCGCGACCTCACGGCGACCCTTCCGCCGACCCAGTCGGTCGTTCCTTCATGCCGTTTGCTGCTCAACTACCCCGGTGACCTGGAGGCTCTGGTGCGGGCGATGTTGGCCAGCTCGGTCCATCCGGCGGTGCTGTTGATCCTCGTCACGGTCACGGCGATCCTCACGGCCCGTCGCTGGTTGCCCCAGCGGCTCCGCACCACGGCCGCCCTCGACGAGTTGCTGGCCGATCCGGTTGCGTCTCAAGCTAGTGAACACGAGGCCGATCAGCGGCGTCCGTGGGCATGGGGACTGGCCGGCTTCGCGCTGGTGATCGGTTGCTTGACCTTCCTCGAACTTCGCCAGCCGTACTACTTTGTCCAGGACGACAACTTTTCCCAATTCCTGCCGGGGATGCTGGCCGGCTGTCGGGCCGGGTTTGCGGGCGAAATGCCCGACTGGAACCCGTACCAATACCTAGGCTCCCCGTTGGCCGAGGTGGGCACCTATGCGTTGACCTACCCGGTGACGTACCTCTCCTATGCATTGGCCACTTATGGCTTGGGCGACGAATATGCCACGATGGACGTCTTCTGCTGGCTCCATCTGCTAGCCGGCTATGGCGTCTGTTTCTGGTTGGGACGGCGGTTGCGTCTGACCGCCCCGACGGCCGCGGCCCTTGGCCTTTGCTGGTCGCTCTCGGGCTACGCGTTGATCGTCGGCCGGTCGTGGTACTACATGACGCCGAGCTATGTCGGCTATCCGCTCTTGGCGATTGCCGCCCTGGCGGTGCAGCGGTCGGCGCCTTCGTGGCGTTGGATCTTGGGCACGGGTCTGGTGATCGGGCTGTTGTTCCATGCGGGCAATGCGCAGATGTGGGCCTACGGGCTGGAATTCTTCGGTCTATGGATCGTCTGGGGGCTGGCGACCCGGAATCTGCCCTGGTCGCGGTTGGTCGGGGTCGGGGCGGCCCTGGCCGTGGGCTTGGGGCTGGCCGCCATCCTGCTCGTACCGCAGTTTTTGGCCACGAGCAATCTCGACCGCTCCGGCGGCGGAGGGCACGACGTGTTGCCCGGTGTGGCGGCGATCCTCTTCCCTTACCCGCTGGCCAAGCTCGGCGATGATGCCCGCTACTGGTGTGCCGGCGAGGGCGTCATCATGCAGCTATACTATGCCGGGAGCGTCTTCTCTTTGGCGTGGCTCTTTGGGCTGATCCTGGCGGCCGCCTTCGAGGGCCGCGGTCGGACCTACTGGCGCAATCCGCTGTTCGCCCTGTCGACGGTGGCCCTTTTGCTGGGCCTGGGCAAGCTCGGCCTGTTGTGGCCGATCCAAGGCTTACTGCCGGTGTTCAATAAGTTTGGCCACGCGCTAAAGTACCTGCCGCTGTTTCACCTGTTCGCCCTGGCCATGGGCGCGGTGCTCGTCGAACGGCTTGCTGGCCGCCTGGGGCTTTCCGACCGGTGGCTGCGCGGTTGTTTCGCGGTCGTGGCCTTGCTGATGGTCTACCACGTGACGCTTGCGGTCCCCTCGTTCTACAGCTATGGCGACGTGCCCTATCCGCCGTTGCCCAAAGCGATGAGCGATATCCTGGCAACG
>JBDKTH010001275.1:0-8044 GCA_039680305.1 Thermoguttaceae bacterium
GTGCGGCCTCGTAGGGGGTGGGATCAAGTCTTGCGAGATTCGTGTCTTTCTCGACCACGGAGCCGTAATCGATCAGCCCGGAGGGCGTGCGAGGATCCTCTCCGAAGGCGACGATCAGGCCGGCCACTTGCGCACCGACGTTGACGACCTCTTCAGGCTCCAGGGTTCCCGTGGCGCTGATCGTCGACAGGAGATCGCCCCGTGTGACGACGGTCGTGTGCAAGCGTTCCGTGGGCTTGGTGGCGGTGTGTGATTGGTAATAAAGCGTACCACCGCCGCCCAGAACGGCGACCAGGAAGGTGACCACGATGATCCTGAAGAGAACTCCGACGACTTTCATGCCAACCTCGTTGCCCGCTGCCTTTTCCTATGCCTTGCCAGTTGTACGGCTCGAAGAGGTGTCTTCTTGTGGACGAGGCGAGGCACAACCCCCGACACCCCGCTATTGCTATGGGCGCGAAAGGCCCGGCAATACCGCCGCGCGAAATGGGGAAGTCTGTGCGCACACGTCTGTTCGAGGGGATCGCGATGTACTCGATTAGGGGTACAGATTGTGCCATGGCAGATTCGATGATACTAATATGGGGGATCCGATGAGGTTTCACGAACAAGACCGGTAATCCAGTAGGGCGGTGCCGAGCTTGCGAGGCCCGCCTGATCCGTGGAAGTGCAGTGGCGGGCCTCGCAAGCTCGGCGCCGCCCTACCTTACCGGTTCGGCTCGTCAGCACCCCTAAGGTTGTGAGGCAGACACAATGAACTGGCTGGTGGACAATCCGATCGGCGGCATGTACGGGCCACACTTCCTCGTCTTCTACGGGACGATGATCGCCTTCACGCTGGCAATCTGCTGGTGGTGGATCTGGCAGAGCGACACGAGTGAGCATCTGCCCCCCTTGGAACTGCCTCGCCAGGTCGATCCCTACGCGGTCGCCTACCTGCGGAGCGGCAAGAACGAAGTCATCCGGTTGGCCATCTTCGACCTGCTCCAGAACGGATACCTGGAAATGGTCGATGCGAACCTGGAAGCGATCGATGAGAAAGGGCAGGGGGACTCTGGCCAGAAGAAATGGCTCAGTCAATCCGCAAGCAAGAAGGTCCGCGGCGACGTGGCGCCGGTTGCCCAGACCGTGTGGAAGTGGTTCCACTCGCCCCGCAGGCCAGACGAGGTGTTTCGCGGCGAGCTGCCCGCAAAGGTCGAAGCACGCTGCAAAGAGTATCAGCGGTGGATGGAGAGCGAGTCGTTGACGCTGACGGAAGGCCGAACGGCAAGCCTCCAGGCACGATGGATGGGGACCCTCCTGATCGCCGGCCTGGGAGGATACAAGCTCGTCGTCGCCTTGAGCCAGGGGCGTCACAACGTCATGTTCCTGGTCTTCATGGGCGTCATCGGCCTCGTGCTCCTCTTTGTCGCCTGCAAACCGCGGCGGTTGAGCCGGCGAGGCAAGCACTATCTGGAGCGGCTCCAGACGACCTTCGAAGGACTCAAACGGCAAACCTCATCGGCCCTCATGGGAGGACCGAAGCAGGATCTGTTGCTGGCGACGGGCGTATTTGGAATCGTGATGCTGGCCAGCACCCCCTACGGCTTCTTCGGCGATGTGTTCAAACAGGGTGCACGTAGCAGCGGAGGATGTGGAGGCGGTTGCGGCGCGGGCGGGGGCTGCGGCGGGGGCGGTTGCGGAGGTGGCGGCGGAGGTGGCGGCGGAGGTTGCGGGGGCGGCGGTTGTGGAGGTGGCGGCTGCGGAGGATGTGGAGGCGATTAGCTGCAATGTCCCCCATGGTATCGGAGACCTGTTGCGACGGCGTCGACCATCCGCGCAGCCTGCTGTTGCAGTGGCATGTCACGTCGTGCTGCAATCTTCGCTGTACCCACTGTTACCAGGACGAGTACGCGGGCGACGAATGCTCGTTGGCCGAATTGCTCGGCGTGCTCCGGCAGTTCACCGACCTGGTGGAACTCCGGCGCCGGTCGCATTGCTCCTTCCGCGGGCATATCACCGTAACCGGCGGTGAGCCGTTTCTCCGGCTCGACTTCTTCGATCTCTTGGCGGCCTTTGCCGCCCAGCGGCGTTTGTTCAGCTTCTCGATCCTGACCAACGGGACCTTGATCGATGCGTCCGTCGCCCACCGCTTGCGCCGGCTGCGCCCGAGTTTCGTGCAGGTCAGCCTGGATGGCGATCGCGCAACGCATGATGCGATTCGCGGGCCCGGGAGCTTTGAGCAAACGGTCGCGGCGGTCCGGCATCTGGTGCGCGAGCGTCTGCGCACGTTGATTGCGTTCTCGGCTCACCGGGGCAATTACCGCCAGTTTCCCGAGGTCGCCCGCATCGGCCGGGAACTTGGCGTCTGGCGAGTCTGGGCGGATCGAATCATTCCTTGGGGAAACGGCGCTGCGCTACGTGCACAGGTGCTCACTCTCGAAGAGACTCGCGAATTCTTCCTCTTGATGGACGAGGCCCGCCGCGCGGCACGACGGCGGTGGTTCGCACGCACGGAGATCGCCATGCACCGGGCGTTGCAGTTCCTCGTGGCCGGCGGGCCGCCCTATCGCTGCACGGCCGGCGACCGCTTGATCGCGATCGAGCCCAACGGCGATCTCTATCCCTGCCGGCGCATGCCGATCCGCGTGGGAAACGTGCGCGAAACGCCGCTTGTCGACTTATACACCCAAAGCGACCTTCTCCGCGCCCTGCGGGCTCCCCGCCAATCGATCGCCGGCTGCGAGGGCTGCGCCTACACCCAATCCTGTCACGGCGGCCTCCGCTGTCTGGCCTACGCCATGACCGGCGACCCTTTCACTGCCGACCCCGGCTGCTGGCATGCGTCCCCGCGAACCGACCAACCAATGTGTTGAACCGATCTCCGTCGAGTAACGACCAGCTTTACCGAAGCGATGAGGCTGGAAGATGATTCTGTCGGGCTAGCCCCAGCTTGCGACTGCGGCTCACCGACTCCGCTTCCGGTAGAAGATCAACTGGAACGATCGCGGCTCAAGGTTGACCGTCCAGTTCTCCAGTTCGCCACCCTTTACGTCCTTCTTCGAACCACCGTAAACCTCCAGTTCGTACGTCGCCGCTGGATCGATGCCGCCAAGCTTGAACGCACGGGATTTCTCGGCCGCTGCGCCCCGCCGAAAAACGATCGCGAATCCCGCCGTCAAATCGGGCCGGTCGCACTGCCACGCGCACCAGAGGTCGTTGCCGGCGCCGGTTTCGTCGGTCAAGGGGTAGAAATCGCCCATGTAGAACGGCCGCATGCGAATCGCGACGTCGAAGACTCTCTTGAACCAGGCCGTTTCGTCGTCGCTCATCTTGCGACGGAGAATCCCGCCATCGAAATCGGACGGCGTGATGACCGTTCCCGACGAAATAATGCTCAGCGCCGCGTAGTCGTCGCCGACCGGCACGCAGTTGAACTCGCAGCCCTGGAACGGCAAGTACGGCATGAGGTTGAGCGTCGCGTTCTGCCCGAGGATAAACGCGGTATCGTTCGGCTTGCGCCCGATGTAATAGTCGCTGCGGCAGTAGACATGGGCCCGCGAGATCATCTCGATATCGATGCGCCGCCCGCCGGACGCGCAGTTCTCCTGCAGAATATCCGGGAACCGCCCACGCATGTCATCGAGGAACTTGTACATCCCGGTGATATGCTTCGCCTCGGCGATTCCAACGCGATCCGCCGCATCCATGCCGCGCCAGACGGGGCCGGGGTCCATGTTGAAATCCTGGCGGTACACATCGATCTTGTGCTTCGCGATTATCCCGTAAACCGTATCCTGAATCCACTGGAGTGCCGCGGGATTGCCGAAATCGACGAGTTGCCCGTGCCGGTATTCCGGATGCGCCTTCAAAATGGGCGCGGAATCGGTCATGCGTTCCGGCTCAAACCAGAGCAGGAATTTGAGCCCCGCTTTGTGGACCGCGTCGGCGATCGGCAGCAGGTCGCCGGTCGGATGCGTCGTCGTGTTGACCCGCCAGTCGCCGACGTATTTCCACCAGTTCGGGCCGCAGTTGGAATACAATTCGTCCTCGTGCGGTTCGCCGTACCAGCCCGCATCGACCCAATAGGTATCGAACGGCATCTTATTGTCGACGCAGTATCGCAGGACGTCGGCCATCATTTGCGGCGTCTTGTTCCCGCCGCCCGCGGCCACCGCCAGGATCGGCGGGATCACGTTGCCCTTCGAATCGCGCGGGACCTTGGCGTCGATCATGAACCGATGAAGGAGCGTCTTGAACTGGCGCCGCGTCTGGTTCTTGCGGACAAACACGGTAACGGACGGCTGGCGGATCGTTTCCCCGGGCAGGAGCCGGAAGTTGGTTCGCTCCATGCCGATTTCGACGTCGACCGCCTTGCCCGTATTGGCAAACCGGGCCTTCCACGAGCCCGTCCAGCCGACGGCGAACAGGTAGCCGTTCTTGTCGTTAAGATTCAGTTCGATAAACGGAACATAATCGTTCGACGACCGCCCGCAGGTTGTCGCCAGGACCTGTTCTTTTCCGGCTTCCATCGTGAACGATTCCGGAACGAAGTCCGTCGCCTTGCAGGTCGAACCGCGCAGGACATTCAACGTGGCGGCCTTCGCCGATCCTGGATTGTCGAGAGAACGATTCAGCGACCGGAAATTGTTGATAATTCCCGTCGGCTCCGTTTTGGACAGATTCGTCAACTGGACGGAGTATTCTTCCGCAGGAAAACTCTTGTAGCGCCTGCAATCCAGCCGGATTTGCAGTTTTCCGTCCGCGGCGGTGATCAGCTTCGACTCGGCCGTGTACTGCGCCGTTTCGGTCTGCGAGCCTGCCGCAATCGCCGTTGAATACGAGCGATCCGTCTGTGACGGTTTTCCGTCGTAGTTGAAAGCGGGCCAACAGGGATTCCCATGGCAGGCTTGTGCCTGAGCCCTGGCCGAAAAGAGCGTCGCCGCCAGCAGAGCCAACAACACCATGAACCGTTTCATAAAACCTCCATTGCCGTTCAAGGGGGCTTTCCCTCCATAACCACCACCAACACACCACGGTGGACCAACGAGTCTCATGATTTGCTGCGGTGTGACGACGGCGGTGACGCCGATAGCCCTTACTTTCGCGATGGGAGGGCGGAAATACTCTCCCTTTGTTTCGGCCGAGTTTACATTTCTTTCGATTCTGCCTAAACTTGTGGATATTCACCGGAGGGCGTGGTCATGGATCATCCATTGCAGAGCGACTTTGAGGCCCTGGCCGCCTCGGCGGTCTTCGCCGAGTTCGGGGCCAGCCTGCGCCGGTTGACCGGCCTGCCGCTTTCACTCAACACGCCCGGGGTGACCACCTCACGGCCACCACCCAGCGGCGGGCATTCCAATCCGCTCTGCGAGTTGATCCGCAAGACGTCCCGCGGCGAGGCCCGCTGCCAGGCCTGCGATCGTCGCCACCAAGCGCAGGCGGCCGCCCAAGGCCGGGCGAGGCTCTACACGTGCCACGCGGGGTTCCTCGACATGGCGGTGCCGCTGTTCGTCGACGGCCGCCACGTGGCCACGATCTCCTGCGGCCAGGTGCTGCCCGAGCCGCCCTCGCCCGCGGCCGCCCGGCGATTGCGACGCCGCTTGGCGTGGCTGGCGGTGAGCCAACGGGCGTTCCAGTCCGCCTATCGCCGCGCCCCCTACTTGCCGCGCGCTCATCTGCGCGACGTGATCCGGCTGCTGGAAGTTTTTGGAGGGCATCTCTGCGAGAGCACCAGCCGCATCCGGCAGTTGGAAGCCCGCCTCCAGCGCGACGAAGTCCGCCTGGCATGCGACTACGTCAACCAGCATTTCCGCCGGGGAAACCTTTCCCTGGGCGAAGTGGCGGCCACGGTGGGGCTGTCGCGGGCACACTTCTCCCAAGTCTTCCACAAAGCCGTCGGGATGACCTTCACGCGGTTCGTGCAGGCACGCCGCGCCGCCGAGGCCCGCCGACTGTTGGAAACCACGGATCACGACATCACGAGGATCAGCTTCGACTGCGGCTTCAACAGCCTCACACACTTCAACCGCGTGTTCCGCCGATTCGCTTCCAGCTCGCCCCGCCAATATCGTCGCCGCACGCGGCAGACGTGATCGTGACCATCGGGCCGAGAAGAGAAGAAGGGGACATCCGTGATTTGGGGCTGTTCTTCAGGGAGGGCGCGGTAGATCCTCTCTGCTTCGATGGCGCGGGCCGTTCGCGGCCTGCCGACAGCCCCTCAGCCTCACGAACCGGCGATATCAGGGAAGTCCCCCGTTCGATCCCCAGGAGGCCTTCGCCTGGGACAACACATTTCTACCAGCACCGCCTGGCATAAACATTCTTAACAACACGCCAAAACAGGGCTATTGATACTGAGTCTCAATCTCACTATACTGAGCCTCATCCGGTTCACATCGAGCATTTCTGCCACACAAGCCCATGGCCTCGGGAGGTAGTCGCGTGTTGTCGCATGAGGAGTTACATGACCAGATCAGAGCCGCACACAACCAGCGTCGCTACGAGGAGGCGGCCGCGATGGCCGCGGCTGCCTTGGAGGCGAAGCCCGAGGAGGCCCGGCTGTGGGAGCTTCTCGGAATCGCACGGCATGCATTGAGGGATTTCGTCGGGGCGAGGGCCGCCTTGGAACGGGCGACCCTCTTGGCCCCCCTCACCCCAGGCGCCGAAGTCGCCTTGGCGGGCTGCTATCTTGTCTCGGGCCAGCGGGATCTGGCCCACTCGATGTACCTGCACCTCGCCACCCGGCCACAGGTCCCCCCGTCGCTCTGGCGGTCGATCGCCGCGAGCCTGTCCCACGTCGGAGAACTCCACTGGGCATTGGAGCTCCATCGCCGATGGGCCTTGGAACACCCGTACGATGACAACGCGCTGTTCACGGTCACGCACTACATGAGACTGGCCGGCTATCCCGACGAGCTTGTGCTGCCGATCGCCGAGCGGGCCTTCCGGCTTGAGCCCGCGAGGATCCGCAATCGGGTGCTATTGGCCCTCACTTATCATCATCTGGGCGATGCGGCGCACGCGTATCGGCTGGTCGCGGCCGTTGACATCGACACCGTGATTCGCGGCTGCTGTCCGCGCAAGCTTCTTGGGCTCTTGAACCTGTTCGTCGCGATGGGCGACGAGGCGCGTCGCGAAGCCTGTGTGAGACGACTGACCGAAATCGACGAGACGCGACGTCGTTGCGGGTAGCAGCTCTCGGGATCAACCAAAGGAGAATGGAAGATGGACTCGGTCGAGCCTAAAACACCAGCCCGAGAACGTCGCCGCGGCTTTGATAGGGGCCTTTGATTCCTACCCGGACCCGACACTCGCCCGCATCGATTTCGCCCTGCTTCTGGCACGCTGCGACCGCGTCGAGCAAGCCTACGGGCTCCTCTGCCAGTTGCCCACGAAAGAGATGCCAAAGTTCCGGTCTGCTGGAAAAGCCAGCAGTCGCCGCCCTCATTCGGCCGGAAGCCCGCTTGGCGTCTTACGCGTTCCCTGCTACGCTATCCGGCTGACGCGGCAAGTCGATCGGGGCGGAAGATCGTTCTCCCTTTCGTTTTTCTGGTGTTTTCCGCTCCATCCTCCATGAACGCACGGCAGCTTACCCGAGGGGCGATGGTGTTTCTCGTCGTGGTGATCCTCTACCATCTTGGGCTTCGATGGTTGATGATCCACACGGGGCTGACGCTCGGGGTGGTGGGGCCGGGGAACCAGGTGTATCGGGTTGTGCCGCTCTACGCCTACGGCGATCACCACGTCAACGTCTGGCTCGTCGTCTGCCTCCTCGGGGTGACGGCCTACCTGCGTTGGGCCAGGCGGGCCATCACCACCGGCGACGGGGCCAGGCGCCACGCGGATCGCCGCGGCTTTGCGTGGAAGCTGGCCGGGTGGTTTCTGGTGGTGGTCGTGACGGTCGCGATGCTCGATGGCGGGCCGAAGCGTCTTTGGCGGCCGTTCGACGTGCTCCGCGACTCGGACTATATCGGCGGTGTCGCGTCGGTCCAGTCGCCACGCGACTTTCTCCGCGATTACGTGAAAATCCGCCAGACGCTCCCGATGCACTGCCAGACCCATC
>JBDKTH010001102.1:0-3979 GCA_039680305.1 Thermoguttaceae bacterium
GGCCGGATCGGGCTGGTTGGCGAGAAACTCTTCACGGGTCAGCTTCCCGTCGCCGTCGCGGTCTTTCTTCGCAAACAGCTTGGCCCGGTCTTGCGGCGGCTTGCCCTTGCCGGCCGACTTCGCCTGACCCGGTTTGCCGCCGATCTGCGGCTTGGCCTCGGGCAACCGGGCAAGAAGGGCTCGCAGTTGAGCAACCACCGCGGGCTGCTCGTCGGCCAGGTTCTTCGTCTCTTCCGGATCGGCCTGGTAGTCGTAAAGCTCCAACACCGCCTGATCCGCCGGCTCGCCGATCCGCTTCCACTCGACCAGGCGATAGCGGGCCGTGCGCACGGCGCGGCCCATGATCGGTCCACGCGGATAAGCGTGGAATACGGCTTCCTTGGTCGTCGCGCCCGGGTTCTTGAGCGCCGCCGCCAGACTGCCGCCGTCGAGCCCCACGGGCACGGGCAGCCCGGCCAGGTCGCAGAGCGTGGGGTACAGGTCGACCGTCTCGGCCAACGCCCCCGTCTTGACGCCCTTCTTGGCGACGCCCGGAGCACAAATGACCAGCGGAATCCGCGCCGCCTGCTCGTAATTGGTATGCTTGCACCACAGGCCGTGGTCGCCGAGATGCCAGCCATGATCGCCCCACAGGACGATGACCGTGTTCTCAGCGAAACCGCACTGGTCGAGCGCATCCAGGACGCGTCCGAGCTGGGCGTCCATGAAGCTCACGGCCGCGTGGTAGCCGTGGATCAAGTGCCGCGTCTTGGCCTCGTCCAGCGGTCCGGTCGCCGGGATATCGGTGTAGCTGCGCAACTCGCCCCAGGTGGTCGGCGCAAACTGCGGCGCACCGACCGGCGGGGCGTTCAGCTTCGGCAAGGGAAATGCGGCCGGGTCGTACAGGTCCCAATACTTCTTCGGGGCGCAGAACGGCAAGTGGGGCTTGAGGAAGCCGACGGCGAGGAACCACGGCTCGCCGGGCTTCTTCCGGGCGGCCTGGAGGCGGCGCACGGCCTCGTCGGCGATCACCCCGTCGCCGTAGGTGTTGTCGGGCACGTCGGCGCATTCGGTCGGCGCGCCCTTGGGCAGCGTCGCCGCGGACTGCTTCGCGGCGTTCTCAAACAGCGCCCCCTCGCGGGTCAACTTGGCGCGGTTTTCCGGCAGTGCATAGCCGACCGTTTTCGCCTGGAAGTGCGGCACGCTCCAGGAGGCCGGGTCCTCGTGATTGCCGTGCCCCACGTGGAAGATCTTGCCCATCGCCTCGGTGCGATAGCCGTGCCGCTGGAACTGCTCAGCCAGGGTGACCGCCTCCGGAATGGCCTTGCGGAAGTTGGTCCCCAGATCGTAGATCCCGATCGACTGCGGCCGCAGCCCGGTCATCAGCGAATTGCGCGACGGCGAGCAGACCGCCTGGTTGCAAAACGCCCGTTCAAACAGGACGCCGCGAGAGGCAAGCCGGTCGATGTTGGGCGAGCGGATCGTCGGCGTCCCGTAGCAGCCCAAGAGCGGCTTGAGATCGTCGACGCAGATCAGAAGCACATTCGGCCGCCCGGCCGGTTTCGTCCCATCCCCGGCCGCCCGCGCCAGGGAGATCGGCAGCCACCAACTCAGCACCAAGAGACCACAGAGGAGCGAGCATCGCTTCATGGCAAAGAATCCTCGGGTGTTGTCGCGTCGAGACTCCCCCCGGCAATCAGCATAGCAGCCGCCACGGGCCGCGCGAAGCGTTTTGTCCAGCGAATCCCATCGCCCTGGCCCTTCATCTCACTGAATCAGATGATCAGCATCGACACGCGGGGCATTCTTCTTCTGGTCCCAGTAAGGGGACAATCGGCGAAGATTGGCCACGATCTGCGGGAAGACTTCGAGGATTCGATCGACGTCTTCCTCGGCATTGTAGCGGCTGAAGCTGAAGCGAACGGAGCCGTGAACCGCGGTAAGGGGAACTTTCATCGCCCGAAGCACGTGGGATGGTTCCAGCGACCCCGAGGTGCACGCGGAACCGCTCGACGCGCAAATGCACGCATCGCTCAGTTGGTAGAGCATCCCTTCTCCCTCCACGTAATGAAAGGAGACGTTGAGCGTGTTGGGGAGCCTGGGGGCGAGCTTGCCGTTGACCTGAATGTTGGGGATCTGTCGTTCGAGGGATGTTTCGAGACGATCGCGAAGGCGGCGGATCCGGGTCTCTTCGTCGTCGTAGTTCGCGGCGGCCAGTTCCATGGCCTTCGCCAGACCGACGATGTAGGGCACATTCTCCGTGCCCGCCCGGCGGCTTTCTTCCTGGTGGCCGCCGATCATGAACGGGCGGCAAGGGGTGCCTCGCTTCACGTAGAGCGCGCCGATCCCCTTCGGGGCGTGCAACTTGTGCCCCGAGAAGGAAAGGAGGTCCACGTGCTGGTATTCCCCGCTCAGGTCGATGGGGATCTTGCCAACGGTCTGGGTGGCGTCGGTATGAAAGACGATCGAGGGATCGGTTTCCTTGGTCACGCGAGCGAGCTGTTCAACCGGAAAGACGACGCCGGTTTCATTGTTCGCGTGCATGATGGTCACGAGCAACGTCTCGGGGCCTAGGGCACGGATGAACTCCTTCAGGTCGAGATTGCCGTGGCGGTCGACTCCCAGGTAGGTCACCGTGTAGCCGCTGTTTTCCAGGTCCTTGCAGACCTCCAGCACGGCCGGATGTTCCACAGCGGTCGTGATGATGTGGCGCCGTCGGGGTTCCGCCTTGGCCGTTCCCAGGATGGCCGTGTTGTTGCTCTCCGTGGCGCAGGAGGTGAACAGGATCTCTCGCGGATCGGCGACCCCGAGACTGCGAGCAATCGCCTGGCGCGAAGCGGCCACGGCCTGGGCCGTTCGCCGGGCCGGCTCGTACATCGAGCTGGGATTGAAGTAGTCGTCCGTGAAAAACGGCCGCATCGCCTCGTCGACTTCCGGGGCGACCCGCGTGGTGGCGTTATTATCAGCGTAAATGATCTTCATGTGCCTATGTGCTGGCTAAACCCGAATCACCTGGACGCGCTCATCGACCATTTCTTTGAGCGAGCGCTCGACGAGCATTCGCAGCGTCTGACCGGCGCTGGCGCAGCCGTTGCAGGCGCCGGCCAACCGGCAGTAAACGCGAAAGTCCTTGATATCGAGGATCTCTACGTCCCCGCCATCTCGCTGGAGCATCGGCCGAACGTACTCGTTCATAACCTTGTCGATTTGCTTGCTGAACTGATAGGGCGAGAGGGGCGTTTCGCCCGTGGGAGCAGCGTCGGTCGGGGAGGTGAGAGGCAGGCTGCCTTGGGGCAGGACCTTCAACTGCCTCTGGCTTCCGTTCCACGTCTCGTCGAGGAGGTCTTGGAGGCCGCCCGGCACATGGTGGCAGGACATGCACGCGCCGCCCGCCTTGATGGCACTGACGATCTCGGGGATGGTCCGGAGGTTCAACTCTTTGATCTTCCGCCGCAGGTAGGGCTCGCTTATCGAAAAACACTTGCAGACGATCCGGCCTTCGTCCTCCTCCTGGACCCGAAGGTCGATCCCCATCCGCTGCAGGTCAACCCCTCGCTTCTGCGCCCAGTTGAACACGGCCGCTTCGAGCGCCTCGGCTCCCATGACCGAGCAATGAATCTTCTGCTGCGGCAAGCCCTCGAGGAAGTCGACAATGCTCTGATTGGTGATCTTGAGCGCCTGGATCGGCGTGTATCCGCCTTGTTCGATCAGTGTACAGAGTGCTTCCGAAGCGGCGATGGCCGAGGTGCAGCCAAAGGTCAGGTACCGTGCGGCGTCGATCACATCCTGGGTGGGGTCGGTCGGATGCCGCTTGACGCGAAACGTGAACCGTATCGCATCGCCACAGGCCATGGAGCCGTGCTCACCGAAGCCATCTGGGTCCTCGATCTCCCCCATGTGGGTGCCCGGTTTGCCGTGCACCGCATCCATGAAAAGCTGCTTAGTTTTCTCGCTATACTCCCACGCCATCAGAATTCTCCGAATACGCCCTCAGCCCTCG
>JBDKTH010000180.1:0-3647 GCA_039680305.1 Thermoguttaceae bacterium
AGACCGTCGAATGTGCGGTTCGATCGCCGCACGCTGCCCGGATTTCCCATGCTACCACGCCAAACTCGCACCCAGCAGGTAAGGGTGGTGCGAACGTGGAGCCCGTGAAAGAGGAAGGGAAAACTCAGCCTTTGTCCAACAAAAAAGCCTTGCGTAACTGGCTGTTACGCAAGGCTTTTTTTGTGAGGTGGAGGATAGGGGACTTGAACCCCTGACCTCTTGAATGCCATTCAAGCGCTCTCCCAACTGAGCTAATCCCCCAGTTCGGTTCACGACCGGTACTTGACGTTCCGGCCCGAACAGGAAACGAATACTTTACCAGCCCTCCGCGAGGTCGTCAAGCACTTAATCCAGTGCAATCGGAAACCCCTAGGCCAGGGGCGATCGGCTGCGACCAAGGCCCGAAGGGTGGCGTGAAGGAGTCCATCGTCATTTTCCGACACGGTTCGCTAACCTTTTTCACTGCAATTACCATCCCCTCGCAAGTGGCCCCCATTTTCTCCGCTTTACACGCAATGGACCTTTGCGTATCCTCCCGCCCGCCCTATCGTCTCTTCTTCCCTACTCGATAAGGATTTCGCCCATGGTGAATCGAGTGACGTGGATCGCGCAGGTGGCGGTGCTCTGCTGCGTCGGATTGGGTGGCGTGGCCAGGGCGGAGCAGTTTCGGGTGGAGAACCGCATCTTCGTGGGCGACGAAAAAGAGCCGCGGAGCGAGAGCACGACGATCTTCTACGACGACGTGGTCTATGACTTTCTGGTCAAGCCGGCGGAAATCACGATCTTCGACAAGGCCCACGACCGTTTCGTCCTCCTGGACGTGCCACGTCGGGTGAAGACCGAGGTGCCGATGGCCCACGTGAGGGAATTCGCCGGGCGGCTCAAGCAGTGGGGCAGTACGCAGCCCGATGCGATGCTCAAGTTCCTGGTCGATCCCCGCTTCGAAGAGCGGAACGACGCCGGCGAGATGATCTTCTCCAGCCCCTGGCTGACCTACCGGGTAATGACGGAGGACGCCGGCAACGAAGCGGTCTCGCGCCAGTACAGTGAATTCTCCGACTGGTACAGCCAGCTCAACACGCTCTTGAACCCTGGGACTCGTCCCCCGTTTGCCCGCATGGTGGTCAATGCGGCCCTGGAGGCCCGCCAGCGGTTTCCGCGCGAGGTGCACTTGACGCTCCGCAGCAAGGACAGCCTGCTATCGCGACGGATCACGATTCGCAGCGAGCACCAATTGATCGGCCAGTTGATCCAGCCCGACCGGGAACGCGTCTCCCAGACCGATCAATACATCGCGATCTTCACCCCCCTGAAGTTCGACGAGTATCAGAAGAAGATCGAGAAGTAGCGGCCTGGCAGTCGCCGCTAATCCCAAATCCCAAATCCCAAATCCCAAATCCCAGATCCCAAATCCCAAATCCCAAATCCCAAATCCTCACAGCCCCATCCCCACAAACCCGCCCTGGGCATCGCTCGCAGCCTGGAGTCTCTCCAGCCGGGCGAGGGTCTTCTGGAGGTCGCCGGCGGCAATGTAGCGATCGAATTCGACGATCACGGCATGGCTGACCGTTTCGCGAAACCAGGCCACCGCCCGCTCGGTGAGCCAATCGCAGGTCTCCCGCCCCAGTTCGACGACGAGATCGGCGAGTTGCGTCTTGAGGTCTTCGGCGTTGGTCAAGACCGTGCCTTCGAACTGGAACTCCAGCATTCCGAGTTGGGGATCGTTGGTTAGTTGATAGCGGCAGCGGCCGTTGTGCAGGTAGTAGCTGTTGTGCATTCCATGCTTGTCGGCCGCCTGCTTGATGCGCTGGACGAGGGCCTGCAGTCCAGGCGAGGCATCCAGCGGCACGTCAAATCGGGCGATGGACCGAAGCGGCAGGCAGTCGAACGAGATTTCCACGGGCGCAGACATACGGCAGGCTCACGAAGGGCCACGCGTCCAAGCGAAGGTTCTGCCTCCAGTATCATACCGTTGGCCCCCAAAGACGTGAACGGGGGGCAAACGCCCCCCGTCGTTCATGCCTTGCTGCGGGCAAGCGGTGGTCTCGCCCCGGGCTCCGTCAATAGGTCTGCGGCACGACGGTGGTCGGCTGGCCCTGCATGGGCGGGGCCGCTTCAATCGCCGAACCCGGTTGCGTCAACACGGCCGGTTGAATCGTGGTCGATTGGAGCTGACCGGGCTGGGCTTCGACCGTCTGGATTCCGGCCGTCTGTATGGGGGCCACAGGGGCCGGGGGCAGCCGCTTCCACGACATGGTCATCCAGCCGGAGTTGACTTCCCAGCCCACGAGCGTCAGGCTGCCGATGTCCTGCTGGCCTTGATCTTCGTCCGGCTGGATCTGCAGCTGGATGTCCTTGGGGCGGAACTCCTTGTCAAACATCTTGTCGAACCGCCGCTTCAGCAGGTCCCGCACGACTTGCTGCCGCACGGAAAGCTGCTTGCCAGCACCGGGCTGGAAGCCAGGCGGATAGATCTCCACCTCGCCCTGCCGGACCGCCTTGACGCCTTCCGGCGACGGTTCGATCCGGTAGTTGGCCGTCACGTTCATGCCAGGATACCGTTCGTCGCCGCGTGCGTAGGAGCGGCCGCGCACGGTGATCGCCAATTGGTTGGTGCCGGTGAAGTTGAACGAGATCGGCTGGCGCCGGGCAAAGGTGATCGTCCACGGCTCGCCTTCCTTCTCCGCCTTGAACCGATCCGGCACGGTTCCCAGCAGCCGGGTCAAGGTGTCCTGGAACCGCTTCTCGGTCATCACCGCGCCGCCATAGGTCCGTTCGGCGATGTTGTTGACCGCCGTCTCGTGCGTCTGCACGGTCAGATCCAGGGGCTGGGCCACGGGCGGGGGCGGGGTCGACGCGCCCAATTCGGCCGGCCCGGCCTCCAAGCCCACGGCGTGCAACGCGTCGCTGGTCGTGTAGTAACGGAGCTGCTGGGGATAAAGGTTCTGCTCGTAGAGCGGCCGCCGGACCCGATCCTGATACCGCTGATCGGCGCGGGCGATGCGGGTGTCGCCCTGTTCGTTGGCCCGCACATTGGCCCGTTGGGCGGCGTGCTGCGCGGCAATCCCATCGGCCATCGGCTGTTGTTGCCGAGCCCGACGCCAGGCGATTCGCTCGACCAGCCACCGCTGGGCCTCGATGTCGTCGATGTTCGTCGCCGTCTGGGCATCGGCCCCCGAGGGCGCGGTCCAAATCCGTTCCGGCTCAAAGAAGACCGGCTTGCGGGTGGTGAGCTGAGTGATGCCGGTGGAGAAGACCTGCACGTTGCGTTCGGCGTACCCCACCGTCTTGGAGTTCACGGTGCCCGCAAACACGATGTCGATCTGGGCTCGCTCAGGATTGGGGACCAGTCGGGCGCTCGCCTGTCCGCGGGCATGCCCTGTGCCGCAAATGGCCACTTCAAGGATGCAATCTTCGATCGGCTGGATTTCGTCGATCGACCGAGCCATGGCGGCCGCGATCAGTTCGCCCGAGGCCTGTGCGTGCAAATTGGGGCACGCGAAATTGGCGCGGATCGCTTGCACCAGTTCCTTGGCCTGGCCGGCCGATTCGAGCCAGTCGACGCCCGCGGCAATCGCGCTGGCCTCGTCGGGCGACGGCTTCTGCAAATACGCTTCGAGGTGTTTGGCCAGCTCATCGAGGAGCTT
>JBDKTH010000174.1:0-4003 GCA_039680305.1 Thermoguttaceae bacterium
CACCCGATGCCGCTCGCGCTCGTCGATCCAGGGCAGGTCGTCGATCGGCCGCGAGGGATCGGCGAGGGCGGCCTCCAGGAGGATGCGGAACTGGCGAAGCATCCGGGCGATCGAACTGGCGTCGAACAGACCCGTGTTGTAGGAGATCGAGCCTCGCAGGGTGGCCTGCATCTCCAGGAGCATCAAGCTCAGATCGAAGGGCCCGGCCTCGTTTTCGGCGGCCAGAAGATGGTAATTCTGGTCCTCCTTCCCGACCGTGGCCAGTTTCAGGCCTGGCAACAATTCCGGATCGGACGCCGCGCCCCGCGGATAGTTGATCAGAACCTGGAACAAGGGATTGCGTCCGGCTTCGCGCGGCGGACGCAAGTCCTCGATCAAGCGATCGAACGGCAACTCGTCGTGTTCAAAGGCACTGATCGTCATCCGGCGTACGCGTTCCAGAAGCTCACGGAAGCTGGGATTTCCAGCCAGATTGACCCGCAGGGGCAGGATGTTGACGAAGAACCCGATCAGACCCTCAACTCCCGGACGGCTGCGGTTGGCCTTGGTCGAGCCGAACAACAGGTCGTCCTGCCGCGACCATCGCCGCAACAAGACCGCAAACGTGGCGACGAGGACCATGAACGGCGTCACGCCCTCGCGGCGGCTGACCGTGTGCAGGGTCGTGCGCAGAGCCTGAGAAAGCATGAACGATTGGCTCGCGCTTCGGCCGACGACGGCGGCAGCACGGGGGCGGTCCATGGGCAACTCCAGCGGGACCGATCCCGCCAGTTGGCCCCGCCAGAACGTCAGCAACCGCTCCAACTCGTCGCCCTCGAGCAACTCCCGCTGCCGGATCGCATAGTCGGCATATTGAAGGGAAAGCTCGGGCAGCGGAGACGGGCGTCGCTGGCGAAAGGACGCGTAGATCGCCGCCACCTCGCGCATCAGCACGCGGATCGACCAGGCGTCGGAGATGATATGGTGGATCATCAGGATCAAGACGTGCTCGTCGTCCGCCAGTTGCAGCACGGAAACGCGGAACAGAGGGCCGCGGGCCAGGTCGCACGGCCGCTGAGCCTCCTCACGCAGCAGACGCTGCATTTCGGTCTGCCGCTCGGGCTCCGGCCACTCGCGGAGATCGACCATGCGGATATCAGCCTTTGCAGAAGCAACGACCTCCTGAACCGGCTGGCCGTCATAGACGGGAAACGTGGTCCGCAATGTCTCATGACGTGCCACCATCTCGTGCAAGGTTCGTTTCAGGGCGTCCATGTCGATCTGCCCAGACACCCGAACCGGCAGGAGAATGTTGTAGATCGGGTTGCCCGGCTGCACTTGATCCTGGAGCCAGAACCGCTGCTGAGCATACGAGAGCGGGAATCGCCCGCCGCGGAGTTGTCTCGGCTCATCGTCCGATGGGCGGATCGCCTCAATCCGCTCGGCCAGGGCGGCGATGGTGGGCGTGGCGAACAACTCCACCAACGGCAAGTCCACCTCGAACTCCCTTCGGATCCGCGAGACCATCTGCGCTGCCAGGAGCGAGTGGCCGCCGAGATCGAAAAAGTTGTCCAGCACGCCAACCTTCTCGACGCCGAGCACTTCGCCCCAGATCGCGGCAAGCGAGTGTACCACGGGGTTCCGAGGGGCCACATATGGCTTGGCCAATGGCACTTCCTCGCGTCGGGCCGGCGGCAACGCGAGGCGGTCGATCTTCCCGTTAGGCAGCAGCGGGAGCCGTTCGAGGAAGACAACGCTGCTGGGGACGAACGCCGATGGGAGACTGGCGGCCAGATGGGCCCGGAGCGTATCCGTCTCGACCGGCGCTTGGTCTGCGGAAACCACGTAGGCGGCCAGGAACGTCTCGCCCTCTGCCTCCTTGACAGCGATGACGGCCGCAGCCTGGACTGCCGGATGGCGTTCTAGCACGATGGCCACCTCGCTCGGCTCGACGCGCACGCCGCGGATCTTCAATTGGTCGTCGATCCGGCCAAGGATCTCGAGCGTCCCGTCGGGTCGGTAACGGCCACGGTCGCCCGTGCGGTAGACGAGGTCCGCCGGGTCGTCACGGTAGGGATTCCTCACAAAACGGCCCTGATTGGCCTCGGGACGCAGATACCCCAGGGTCCGGAAAGGCGTGCGGAGGAATATCTCGCCCGGTTCGCCGATCCCACAAAGTTGGTCGTCGCGCATGACGAGCGATTGGGTCTGGGGCAGGGGATGTCCCACCGGTTGCACGCCCGGGAGCGGATCGTCTGGCACCTCAAAGAAGCATTTGGCCAGCGTGGTTTCCGTGGGCCCGTAAAGATTCACGATCCGGCTCCCAGGGAACACCGCCCGCCAGTGACGCACGAGGCCGTCGGTCAGAGGCTCACCGGCAAAGAAGACCCATCGGATGGCAGGCCGTGGGTGGTCGGAGTCGGTCTTCGTTAACCAGAAGCGAGCCAGCGAGGGGACCGCGTGCAAGACGGTGATCCGCTGACGCTCAAGCCAATCCAGGACTTCGCCCGTGGCGGGGATCTCGTCATCGTCGGGCAGACAGAGGGTCGCGCCGCTGGTGAGCGGAAGAAAGACGTCGCGCAAGACGACGTCGAAGGAATAGGGAGTCAACTGTGCTACCCGGTCATCCGGACCGATGCCGAAGGTGGTTCGCTGCCACTGAAGGAAATGGCTGAGTCCGCGATGGCAACCGAGAATCCCCTTGGGCGCGGCGGTGCTGCCTGAGGTGAAGAAGACGTAGGCCGGCGCATCGGGCCGGATTTCCGGCAACGAAACCTCGTCGGTTTCCGTGGCCCGCGGATCTCGGGCTCGGCCGTCCTCCTCGCTAATCCAGAGGACCTCTTCCGCCGGGATGACGTCTTGCCACCACGATTCTCCATCTGGGCTGCCCTGGCCGACGCAAACCATCCGCCGGACAGCCGCCTCGCGGAGCATCGCTTCACGCCGCGAGCGAGGCAACTGGCGGTCGATCGGCACAAGCACGGCGCCGCTCTGCGGGATCGCCAGCATGCCCACGATCAGTCCGAGGCTGCGAGGCCCGTAAAGCGCCACGGTTTCGCCAGGCTGCACGCCTCGGGCGCGGATCGCCCGGGCTAGGGTCGTGGCCCGCTCGGCCAGTTCCGCATAGGTCCACTCACGATCACCTTGACGCACCGCGGCGTGTTCCGGCCTTTGGCGGACCTGGCGGGCGAACGTTGTCGTGACCGGTTCCTGCTCGGGCTCGGCTAGCGGCTCCGCCGGATCAGGAAGCCGTGATCGGACCTCGGGCGAGATCAAGCTGTAGGAAAGGACCGAACGTTCAGGCTCGGCCGCAATCTGCTCGAGCAAGTAGCGAAGTGACTGCAAGAGACAAACGATCCGTTCTGACGAAAACAGGGCACGCTGATAAACCAGCCGCAGCCGGATCTCCGGCTCGTTGAGAACGTAGAGCGTCATTGGAAACCGCGAGTGTTGGTCCGGATTCACGAACGCTTTGGCATGCAGCGTGCCGACGTCCCACTCGGGGCGCTGCGTGTAGAAGAAACTGGCGAAGTTGATCAGAACATTGAACATCGGATTTCGACCCAGGCTCCGGTCCGGCGCGAGATCCTGCACCAGTTGCTCGAACGGCACGTCCTGGTGGGCGTACGCCTCGACCGCCGTTCGATGCACGCGAGTGAGGAGCTCACCGAACGCGGGATTCCCCGAGACGTCAGCACGGAGCACAAGCGTGTTGACGAAGAAACCAACGAGTCCTTCAATCTCGGCCCGATTTCGGCCTGCCACCGGGGTTCCGACCACGATGTCCTCCTGGCCGGTGATACGCCGCATGAGCACGTCAAATGCCGTCAGGAGCGTGGAGAAGAGCGTGACGTCATGCTGACGGCTCAGTTCCGTCAGGCGCTGGGTGACGGCTCTCGACAGAACGATCGATGCATGTCCGGCGGCGTAATCAGGCAAGATTGGCGGGGGATAGTCCGTCGGGAGCTCCAGCCCGTCCGGCGCACGGTCAAGCTGACGCTTCCAATAGTCCCGCTGTTTGTCG
>JBDKTH010000543.1:0-4916 GCA_039680305.1 Thermoguttaceae bacterium
GGGCCGAGATCAACCAGCTCTATCCCCGCGAGATCGCCTGCTGGAGCAGCGAGGATCCCGACTATGTGGTCCCTGGCGGCGAATCGCGTCGTCAGCTCAAGTCACGCGGCCTGGCGGCCTTTCGGGCCATCATCGAAGCTGGACATGAGCAGGCGGTGGTCGTTTCCCACGGCCGGCTGTTGGTGACCACGCTCAAGGCCCTCCTGGGCATCCCGGCTCAAGAGCCACCCTTTTCGCTCCAGAACGGCTCGATTACCACCCTCGCCTGCCACGACGGCAAGGTTGAACTCGTCGCCCTGGACAGCACGGACCATCTTCGTTCCATCGGTCTGAGCGGCAACGGCGACTTGTAGGCGGTCTGGTGGAACTTTCCGTCCCTTGGCAGCGTCAAATAGGCTACCTGGTATGTGATACTGCGTTTGGCCTGCAATCAACCGAGGGCTTTCGAACGATGCGTCGGTCACAACCCCAGCGGCTATTCGTTGCCCTTTTCGTCGCCTGCTGCTTCGTAGATCTGGGGGGATGGCACGGTTCTTTGTCGGCTGAGGAGCCCGCGGCACGCTCGCCGGCGTACGCCCGGCATGTGGCACGGCTCAAAAGCAAGGCCCCTCAAGGGTTTACGGTGATCGTGTCGCCGCCGTTCGTCGTCATTGGCGACGAGTCTCCGGAACGGGTGCAACGCTCGGCCGAGCATACGGTGAAGTGGTCGGTGGAGAAGCTCAAAGCGGCCTATTTTGAAAAGGAACCAGCCGAGATCCTCGACATCTGGCTGTTCAAGGACAAGGAGAGCTACGAGAAGCATACCAAAGCGATCTTCCACACCGAGCCCGATACGCCGTATGGATTCTTCTCCCACGCCGACCGTGCGCTGGTGATGAACATTGCCACCGGCGGCGGGACGCTGGTCCACGAGATCGTTCACGCGCTGATGGCCGCTAATTTTCCCGAGGCGCCTGCCTGGTTCAACGAGGGGCTGGGGTCGCTCTACGAGCAGTGTGGGGAAGAGAATGGCTCCATCCACGGCTACACGAACTGGCGGTTGGCCGGGCTCCAGAAAGCGATCCGCCAGCGACGCGCGCCCTCCTTCCAAACGCTCTGCTCCACGAACTCCCGGCAGTTCTATGAAGAGGACAAGGGCACCAACTACGCTCAGGCCCGATACCTGTGCTACTACCTGCAGGAGCAGGGGCTGCTCCAGAAGTTCTACCAACGCTTCCACGCCAATCATGCGCAGGACCCGAGCGGTTATCGCACGCTCCAGGAAATCCTCGGCCGTCGCGACATGGAGGCGTTCCAGCGGGACTGGGAAGCGTTCGTCATGAAACTGACGTTTCCCTGAACGGGGCAGGAAGACGCAGGCCATCCCGCTCCTCGGCTGGCACGCTTCAGGCACGCACCATTTCCGCCGTCAGCAGCCCGGCGGGACGTTCGTCCCGTTCATAGGCGGTGATATTGCGAATCGTTTCGCGGCCGATGGCCTCCATGGCGTTGCGGGTGAAGAAGGCTTGATGCCCGGTGATCAGCACATTCGGGAAGGTCAGGATTCGCGAGAAGACGTCGTCCTGAATCACGCGGTTGGAGAGGTCCTCGAAGAAGAGGTCGGCTTCTTCCTCGTAGACGTCCAGTCCCAGCGCGCCGACCTTGCCCGACTTCAGGGCCCGGATTACCGATCGGGTGTCGACCAGTGCGCCGCGGCTGGTGTTGATCAGCATCACGCCGCGTTTCATGCGAGCGAGCGATTCTTCGTCGATGATATGGTAGGTGGCCGGCACGAGGGGGCAGTGGAGCGTGATGATGTCGGAATTCTCGAACAGCTCCATGCGCGAGACGTAGCGGCCTCCCAGGGCCTCGACCGTTGGGTTGTGATGCACGTCGTGGGCAAGGAGTTCGCAGCCGAACCCCTTCATGATCTGGGCGACCGCCGCGCCGATCTTGCCGGTGCCGATGATCCCCACGGTGCGCCCGTGGATGTCGAATCCGAGCAGCCCATCGAGCGAGAAGTTGCCGTCGCGGACCCGCGAGTAGGCCCGGTGGAGCTTGCGTGCCAAGGCGAGGATCAACGCCACGGTGTGCTCGGCCACCGCTTCCGGCGAGTAGGCGGGAACGCGGGTCACGGTGAAGCCCAGCTGCTCCGCGGCCGGCAGGTCGACGTGGTTGAACCCGGCCGACCGCAGGGCGATCAATTCCACGTTCATCCGCGAAAGCATCAGCAAGACCTGGGCGTCGAGCTGGTCATTGACGAAGGCGCAGACGGCCGGATAGCCGTCGGCCAGCCGGGCCGTTTCCGGGGTCAGCCGCGACTCGTAGAACATCAACTCGTGTTTCGCTTCCTCATTGGCGGCCAGCAGAAACTCGCGATCGTACGACTTGGTGCTGAAAACGGCGACTTTCATGGATCTCTCTGTCACTGGGGGCGGAAGGCGGGGGCCTCGGAGGGCGGCGACTGGCTGGAATCCGACTTGAACGAGTTGAGCAAGGCTCGGCCAACAGCCCCCAGCACCGACGGCTTCCCCGATTTGTCGGTCACTTTCTCTTTCGGCTGGGGCGTTTCGGAGCCCTCAGTCTTGGTCTTCGCTTCGGCAGCCGGCTTCCCTTTGTCTTCGGCAACTCTTGCGACCTCCGCCGCCGGCGGCTTGCTTGCCGGCTCAACGGAGGCAGGAGCAGGGGCCGGCTCGGGCGCCGGTTGCGCCTGAGCAGGCATGGTCGGAACCGGATTCTGCGCAGCCGCAGGAGAGGCCTCGGCTCGCGGCTGCTGCGCAGGCGCGGCGGGCGGGTTCACCGGAGTCTTTCCACAACCGCCGATCAACAAGGCTCCGCCAATCAGCATCCCAATCCCAAGCGTCGTTCTCATGCGATTCCTCCGTGCGTGTTGCCTATATCGGAACGAGAAAGCGAACCGATGCCATCCGCGAGGGAATTATTCGCGGATGACCCTATTTAGCCAATTGGGGACGCCGCATCAAGCACGACCATCCCAGATAGCCTTGGGGCGTCCGGGGACTCTCAATCCGGCACGGTCGAAGGTGGATGAACTCGAACAGCCGTCCCAATTCCCCGCGAATCTGCTCTTCGGACACCTGCGGTGGACCGCCTTCCGCCTCTTCGCCTGTGCTGCCAGCCAGACACAAGTAGTAGGAGCCGGGCTTGGTCACACGCCACAAGAGATCCAAATAGCGACGCAGATCGGCCTGACGGGCGAAGTGGTAAAACCCTCCGTCGTAGACGAACTCGAACGGTCCCGCCTGCGGCCCAAAGCTGTAGACGTCGTCCAGGACGAAGCGGACCAGGGTCCCGGTCATCTCGGCCCGGCTGTGGGCCCGCTCCAAGGCCATCGGCGAGGAATCGACGGCGGTCACTTCGAACCCCCGGCGGGCCAAGTGGATCGCATCGGCGCCCGTCCCACAGCCCAATTCCAAGACGGTGCCGACCGGCACGCCCCCCTTTTCAAGCACCTCGACCAATTCTCGCTTGGGGCTCCCAATATCCCAGGGAGGCGTCCCCTCGCGGTACAGGGCATCCCAATCAGGTGAACGATCCGGCGATTTCAGCGGCTGATTCATGGCTCGATTGACACAGGAAATCTGCCCTTTCTAGGGGGAGAGTAGGCGGGCAGGCCGCGTCACGAGACTCGGTCACCGGTAGCCTATCAGCATATAGTGTTGACTCCAACGGCACGCTTGGCAACCCTCCCCGCACCCCGCAGGGGCATTCGGTCTTACCGATGCGACGTCGTCAGGCTGCGTGAAAAGAGGTTCAGCATCGCCTGATTGAACGCCGGAAGATCGCTCGGCTGGCGACTCGTCACCCAGTTGTCATCCTCGACCACCTCGCGATCGATCCAATTGGCCCCGGCGTTGCGAAGGTCGTCCTGGATGGTGTGGTAACTGGTCATGGTTCGTCCGCGGGTCAGGCCGGCGGAGACCAGTTCCCAAGGGGCATGGCAGATGGCGGCAATCGGTTTGCCCGCCTCCTGGATCGCCCGCAAGAACGATTGCACCTCCGGGACCATGCGCATCGCGTCGCCGTTGAGCGTGCCGCCGGGCAATTGCACTGCATCGAAGTCGTCCGGGTTGACCTCGTTGAGCGTGCGATCGACCTTGACCGTGATCGTCTTGGTGTCGTGCCTGAAGCCCTGGATCTCGCCAGGCTTGATCGACACGATCGTCACCTCCGCCCCGGCGTCGCGGAGCGCCTTGACCGGTTCGGTCAATTCCGATTCCTCGAACCCGTCGGTTGCCAATACCGCCACACGAAAGCCGGACAGGTCGGCCATGATGATTCCTCCGTGGAATTGAATGGTTCCCTTATTCGATTAGGGTTACTACGCCCACACACGAGATGAGAAAAGTGCAAACGTCATACCCGGTGCGAACGGAGGCCCGCGGACGCTCACATGAAGGGCGGCGTGGATCGCTGGGTTCCCCCCATGCGCGGTGCGTTTTGTTTTGCGTGCGCGGCGACTTCGCGTATGGCCAAAAAAGTTGAGCTTTTCGAAAATCGCTAACTGTAGAAGAATCAAAGACTTCCAACGCGAGGGCGCGACGTAAGTTGGGGGCTCCGATGAGGTATGTCGCAAAGCGGGCTCTTCCGCCAGGGAAAGACTTGTAGGGCGGGTCAAGCGGACCACGGGGAACGCGGTCGAATCGGCGAGGGTGGTCTGCCGAGGCTTATGGTTGAGCGCGGCCAGGAGGCGAGCGAGCCCCGCCAGATCTTGGGAGCGGCTGGTGGGGCTCGCTTGGTCGTCGGCCGTGTTAAGGTGAGCGTCGTGGGGACCGTCTCGGCGGCGTTCATCGTTGTTCGTCTGGTCCGCTCGACCCACCCTACCGGTTTGGTCGGTTCGCTCGGTCGTCAGGCGGGCGGAGGCGAAGACTGCGGCGAAGATCTCGGCGGGGCTGGTCGTGGTGCTTGGGATCAAG
>JBDKTH010000347.1:0-1685 GCA_039680305.1 Thermoguttaceae bacterium
GGGCAGCGTTCCGGTAGGCGCGTACGCGAAACGGGTTCGCGTCCTGGAACTCCAAGAGGTCACCGATCTGGTCGAAAACATCAGCAATCTGGACGTTGTTCATGGGTTAAAGCACGGGCATGAGGACGCGGAGAACAAACGCTGGAAGAGGAACCACGAAATACACCAAATACGCGAAAAAGAAAACCATAGAAGAGAAGTTCGAAAAGACGTTCAGCCATCGTATTCTTCTTCCCCTCCTTTCGTGTTTTTCGTGCCTTTCGTGGTTCTCCTCGTCTCTTCTCTGCGGCTTCGGTGTCTCCGTGGCGAGACTCCCGTTCTCTCGCAAATTCGCATTGCCGTATTCGGGGCCGTGGGAATCTTATCCCTCGAACAGGGCGTTTTCAAGGTTACGTCTGGCAGGTGACGGGGATCCATCCATCGGGCAAGACGAGCAGCAATAAGGTAGGGCGGTGCCGAGCTTGCGAGGCCCACCATAGCACCGCCCTACTTGACTGCCGCTCTTGTTCGTCACATGTGCAGCTCGATAATGTCCTTATCGCTGAGCACATAGTCGCTCTTGACCACGGTCCCATCGTGGACGGCCGAGCCCCAGACGCGGGCGAACTTGAGATTCTCCACAAAGTCTTTGTGCACCTGGCCGGCCACGTCGGCCAGGGTGCGGCCGCGGCGAAGGGTGAAGGGACGGTCCAGGTCGGGCTGCTTGGCCGTGGGGAGTTTCGAGTAGACGCGGACCACGTCCAGCGAGCGATAGATCGCCTCGCGCAGCGGCTCCAACCCGGTGCCTTCCTGGGCCGAGATCGGGTATTCGGTGAAATCGATCTCGATCAACTCGTGCAGCAGCGCCAGGCGCTCCTCCCAGCCGGGCAGATCGATTTTCGTGGGTACGAGGAAGGTCTGCGTGTAGGAGAGGCCGACGTCATTCTCGTCGAGCGAGGACGATTTGGCCAGCCGGGTCTTGGTCTCGCGGAGCCGGTCGAGAACCTCTTGGAGTCGTTCGACCCCGTCGTCATCGCCCACGTCGACCAACAGCAGCACCAGGTCGCCGCCGCGGATGATGCCTTGCATGAACGATTCCATGTAGTCGGCCGTGATCGGCGGGGTGTCGATCAGCTGCACGCTGACGTCTTCCCAGGGCATCATCCCGGGAAGGGGCTGCTTGGTCGTAAACGGGTAGGGGGCCACCTCGGGCGTGGCCCGGGTCAGGCCGCGAAGCAGTTGACTCTTGCCCGCATTCGGCCCGCCCAGAATCACCGCCGTTCCCGCCCCTTGACGCGGGATGCGCACGCCTCGCGTCTTCTTCCCCGAGCTCTTTTCGACCTGGAGCTCTTTTTTCGCCTTGGCGATCTTCGTCTTCAGATCGGCCTGGAGATGGTCCGTCCCCTTGTGCTTGGGGATCTCCTGGAGCATCACCTGAAGACACTTGATCTCTTCTTCCAGGCTGGTCGCGCGGCGATACTCCTCCTCGGCCTTCAGGTATTGTTGCGTGAGGTTTGCAGGCATGGCAACCAGGGATCGTGCAGGCTAGTCGGGTGAGGGAACGTGGCGGTAGCCGTGCCACGAGCCCCCCCCTCTTCCGTATGGAATGGGGACTGTTGTGACGCAATCGAACAACCTTTTAGAGTCTACTCGGTCGCGGCCCTTCGGGCCAGTCACCCGATCGTGCCACCCAATCTGCGTCTGTC
>JBDKTH010000031.1:0-1530 GCA_039680305.1 Thermoguttaceae bacterium
AGCGGAGGCCCCTTCCGGACTTATTCGCTCGACCAACTGGCCACCGTTACCGTGGCCGACGCCTTGGCCCATCCCACCTGGGCCATGGGGCCGAAGATCACGATCGATTCGGCCACGTTGATGAACAAGGCCCTGGAGATCATCGAGGCCCGGTGGCTGTTCGACCTCGATAGCGGCCAGATTGGCGTAGTGATTCATCCACAATCGATCGTCCACTCTCTGGTAGAATACATCGACGGGTCGATTGTTGCCCAGCTCAGCCCGCCCGACATGAAGCTGCCGATCCAGTATGCCCTGACCTGGCCGGAGCGGCGCGAGGGCGTGGCGACGAAGTTGGATTGGAGCCGGGCGATGCACCTGGAATTTGAGCCGCCCGACTTCGAGCGGTTCGCCGCATTGCGATTGGGGTTGGAGGTTGCCCGGATTGGGGGCTCGGCCGGCGCGGTCCTCAACGCGGCCAACGAGGCGGCTGTGGCCGCCTTTTTGGACGGCCAACTGAGCTTCCACGAAATCGTTCCCGTCTGTCAGACTGTTCTCGAACAACATCACTTCGACCCCAATCCCACGCTGGACCAGTTGCTCCAGCTGGACCGTTGGGCTCGGGAGGAGGTATTGCGTTGGGTTTGCACGTAATTCTCGCGACGACAGACGGGTATTGGCTCAGTTGGGGGCTGATGATTCTGAACATCCTGAAGGTCGTCATCGCCCTCGGGCTGGTGATCTTCGTGCATGAACTGGGCCACTTCCTCGTGGCCAAGTGGGCAGGCGTGAAGTGCGAGAAGTTCTACCTCGGCTTCGACATCTTCGGCCTGAAGCTCTGGAAACACCAATGGGGCGAGACCGAGTATCGCATCGGCGTCCTCCCCTTGGGCGGCTCCGTGAAGATGCTCGGCCAGGAAGATAACCCCTCGCGGCTCCGCGAGGAGATTGAGCGGGCCAAGGCCCAACAGACAGCCGGCGGTGGCGACGCGCCGGCCAATCCGGATGCCGCGGCCAGCCTGGCCGAAGCCGAACGGGCCCTTTACGATCCGCGCAGCTACCTGGCCCAAAGCGTGCCGAAACGCATGGCGATCATCTCCGCCGGCGTGATCATGAACATCCTGTTTGCCATCGTCACGGCGATCGCGGCCTACGGCCTCGGCGTCGCCTGGGTCCGGCCGGAGATCGGCGATCTCTTCCCCGGCGAAGCCGCCTGGCGAGCGGGGCTCAAGGTCGGCGACACGATCGAGAGCATCAAGGGCAAGCCGCTCCACCGGTTCAACGGTCTCCAAAAGGCGATCTCCGTGGGCGACATCGAAGGCGGGGTGGAGATGGTCATCCAGCGCCCCGGCGTGAAAGAGCCGCTAACCGTGCACGTCACCCCCGACCGCTACCGCATGGCGCCGACGCTCGGGATCGCCGGCCCCCTGAGTACCACCTTGCGCGATCGACTGCTGACGGTCGTCCCCGGCTCGGCCGCCGCCCGGGCGACCCCGGCGCTGGAGGGCGACGACACGGTCGTGGCGATCGATGGCCAGCCGGTCGAGGAAT